>NZ_JAOULD010000007.1 GCF_029882185.1 Candidatus Nitrosopumilus sp.
TTTGGATGTATTTGAAAAAGAACCTGCCATTGGAACAAAGTTGGCTGAATTGGACAATGTAATTTTGACTCCGCACATCGGTGCTCAAACAAAAGAGGCTCAATCTTTAGCAGCAAATGTAATTGCTGAAAAGATTATTCAGATTCTACGTGGCGTAATCTAGTAGAACTTCTGCCTGAACTATAAAAATAACCAAAAAAGCTTGACTTTTACGTGATTTATTATCGTCTCTTCATTTTTAACGTCTATTTGGGAGTCTAAATTACAAATGAATAATTTTGCAGTAAAGGAACTTTATTCGAAAAAACACGCCAAATTTTCTAATGCTGATTCTTTATTGAAAATTTCTCTTGGATTAATCTTGTTTACTATAATATCAACGGCATTGGTCTATGCAGAAACCATGTCTGTCGATGTTGAAGGAACATCTTTTGACATTCAATATGATGCAACAGGAATGACTATATCTGGAATTGAGGCCGACACTGATTTTATATCATTAATTTTGACAGTTGATGTTATTGGCTCTAGTGGCATTCTTGATATCACACTTGATCGTTCTTTTTTTGATTCTACTTATCAGGGATTAGATGATGATTTTATTATTTTAGTTGATGGTGATGAACCTGTGTTCTCAGAAACCAACACTTCTTCTCAAAGTAGAACGTTAAGTATTGAATTGCCTGCTGGTACTGAAGAAATTGAAATTATAGGTTCTGTATTTGGCGGTGTATCTGTTCCTGTAGAAGAACCCACAGTTGAAACCCCTGTAGAACCCACAGTTGAAACCCCTGTAGAAGAACCCACAGTTGAAACCCCTGTAGAAGAACCCACAGTTGAAACCCCTGTAGAAGAAACACCTGTAGTGGATACTCCTAAGACTCAATGTGGCCCTGGAACCATTCTTAAAAATGGTGTATGTGTTCTAGATGAGCGATGTGGTCCTGGAACCATTCTTAAAAATGGTGCATGTGTTATTGATCCAACTGTAAAATCATCTAGTCCCTCTGTTAAAGGAATGGGTAAAGATCTAATGATGGGTTTTGCTATTGCATTTGCTGCTGCTGGAATTGTTGGAGTAATTCTTGGAATTGTAGCTAAAGCAAGTAAGAGTAATTAATCACAAGACAAATTTTCAGAATTCATTATCCTATCAAAATCAAATCCTGTCATTTGAGTTGAAGTAGAGTATGGAATTAATCCTATGATGGGTATGTCTACATTGATTACTACCATGAATTTATTTGGGTCGAGTCTAATATCTCCACCATCAAATTCAAAATCCAACGTCATGAAACTATGTTGGGCTGCAGAAATTTCTTCTGATGAAAAAATCCCCGCTTGTACTGTTGATGATAGTGGATTGATTATAGTTGGATTTACTACGAATGAACCCAGATGTGTTGTATCATAAAATGCCGCAATCTCAAAACTTTGGAAACTAGTCCAATATGGCACAGTACTACAAAATTCAATATTTCCTGAATTGGACATTGTAAAAAAATTGAAATCTCCTGGACTATCCCATCTATATTCTAATTGCTGTACACCTACTATACTTAATCCTGAATGAACAAATGGAATTATGATGATTGTTATTGTAATTCCTGTGATGATTGAATGTTTATTCAAATTGCATCATCTACAATAGTTTTTTCTTTTATTATTTTTTTCTCAAATAGATAATTAAATGCTTGAGCAAAATCATTATCTGAAATCATATTATTTAGCCACCAAACCCCTATGTTCTCTTTAACCCAACTTGGCATGTTAATTTCTAAAATATTCTCTGCATTTACTTCAAATGGTATGTTGATTAATTTTGGATTAACATTTTTTTGTAATGCATCTACAAAATAACCATCAGGAAGTTCTCCATTAATCCATCCTATGATAAATTGTTTGATAATTCCTGGGACGCAAATGTTATCTGAATCAATAATTTCAAATTCTGCTGTAGTTGAAATTCCGTCATATTCTACATCTATGAAGTATTTTCCTGGTGCAAATTGTTCTTTTTCAAATGGAAATGCTGCGGGAACTAAATTTTGTAATCCTCCTATTGGAATTGGGATTGCACTACTTCCTTTACCTGATTCATCTCTGATGTGAATAATTGCAGGATCACCTGTCACTTCGGAAACTTCAATGATGTAAGATAATTTTTCACAGTATTGGTATGTTGTTTTTTCTATGTCTATGGAAACAGTGGGTTCTGCATATGCAGTTGTGATAAATATTGAAAAACAGATTGTGAAAATTGTTGATAAATATACTATTTTGGCAGTCATCTTTTCTCCAAATCTTTTATCTTCAATAAAAATCTCAAAGCAATCCTGAGGAATCTTTTTTAATAACTTGGGCCAACTTGATTCATCGAGTTTTCTGCGGGAGCAAACTCTTTGAGTGTGTGGAATGTGAAACCCCACTCAAGAGATTTTTAACTATTCAACATTGTTCATGCTTGTCCAAACCTTCAATATCTATATCTCAATTTAATTACATCATGTCATATTTATGACAAGATTAAAATATTATTTTTAATATTCATCTTATAATGAAACAAGAATCCGTTTTAGACATGTCTTCATTTCAGGCAAAACCTCGAGAAGAAAGACAAGTGACCTATTTTTGCAGATTATGTAGGAATTATGGAATAAAAACTAGAAAAGCACACCTACAAAATCATCATAATGCTTCTCGTGATACTGTGACTAAAAGAAGTAATGGTGATTTAGTAAATGTCATCTTTATAGAATCAAAACATGTGAGCATTTGAGTTATTAATGGGATTTTCATCAATCTCGATATGCCTAGTTATCAAGATCAGACATGGATAAGGATATGGAAAGAAAATTCTCCTGATATCCGTGAACGTGTAATTGGATGGCGTAAGCAAAGCGCTGTAACTCGTATTGATAAGCCTAGTAGATTACAAAGAGCTAGAAGATTAGGTTACAAAGCAAAACAAGGAATTATTGTTGTTAGAATGAGAGTTGGTACTGGTGGTATGCGAAAACAAAGGCCTACTGGTGGTAGAAGACCAAAACATCTTGGTGTTACAAGAATAAAGGCTGATGATGATATGAAAACTGTTGCAGATAGAAGAGCTGCTCAAAGATATCCTAACATGAAACTTTTAGGTTCATACTTTGTCTACAAAGACGGAAAACACTATTGGTTTGAAGTTATCTTGGCAGATCCAGATCATCCTCGAATTGCTCAAGATAAAGAATTAACAAAAAGAATTCCTAAAACTGCATAAATTGAAAATTATATACTTAGCATGCATTGCATTACTTTGTGTAGTGTCACCTGTTTATGGTCAATTGTTATCTGATGCTACAGGATTGGTAAACAGATTGGATATACAATCTGGAGGTTATTCTTTTGAAGTAGAGATAGTATCTAATTTTGACATTTCTAATTTTGAATTTGATAAAGATGAGAAAAAACTAACTTTATTCATAAGCAGTGGGTTGAAGAATAACTTAGGCGAAGTAATAATTCCCCAAAATCTTCTTGGTGGAAATCTTACATTTTATCTAAATGATAAAGAATATTTCCCAAAAGTAAACACAAATGAAAAAATTTCTTTTGTGACATTAAATTTTACAGGCTCTGGAAATAATCAATTAGAAATTTTTGGAACGACTCGCTTTTTTGGGTTATCTGAGGAAACTGAAATTCCTCAATCAAACCCCATCCCTCCAACTGATTATGATTTAATCTATACAATAATTATGGTTCTCTTGATAGTTGGTGTAATTGCAGGTGTAATAATTTTTAAACTCAAACAGGGAAGAAAATAAAAAACATTTTGCATATTTTACAATAATTATGGATAACGCAAAAATTGCTCTCGTTGGTGGATTTATAATTACTGTGATACTTTCTGTTACACTCGTATTGATAAGATGATTAGTCTTCTTTAAGCAATTTTTCAATTATTGCTTCGGCATGACCTGATTGTCCAAATGACACATCCCTGAGAATTCCTTTTCTGTCTACTATTATCATAGAAGGTGTGCCTTGCAAGGCAAATTTTTCAAAAGTTTCAGCAGAATACTCTTTAGATTTCATGTAACTTTTCACTCTTTCAATAATCTGATTCTTGTATTCTTCTGGTTGTGAGTCAAAATCTGGAATTTGTGGATAAATAAATTCCATAATTTTTTCATGGCTGATCTCCCCTGATGTCTTTGTAAGTTTGTCCATCCCTAGTGGAAATGGTATTTTGTATGATAATTTGTTACCTTCTTTTAATTGACCATATGCTGAAAGTGCCTCTTTAGTCTCCCCGATGACTTCTCCTGTCTCTGCAAGCATTTTCAAATTTTCTAATGTATTTTTATCAAAATCCTCAAAAGCTGTTGCAAGACCTAAAACTCTAACTCCTTCATCTTTGTATTTGTTATAGATGTTGATTGCCTCTGGAATTGCATGCATAAAACATCCTGGGCAATTAACTTGGAAAACTTCTAAGACTGTGATATGATCTTTTTCTTGATCAAAATTTGTTGGAGCTCCTTGTACCCATTCTGATACTCCAAAGTTTGGTGCTTTCTCACCAATTTTTACACTCATGATAATTTATTGAATTTTTTCCATTAAATAGATAACGCATTCCATTTTTGGTTCTTCTCAAGTAACCTAATATATGACTCAGAAAGTTCTAAAACAAAATGCAGGCAGTAACTGAAGAACGACTAGCACTTTTTGCTGAAATGGAATCAAAATATGAACAAAAAGATACTGAATATTTTGTCTCTCTTCTAGATCATCCTGACTATGTTATTAGAACAAGAGTGGCATGCATTTTAGTTGATTTTGGTGGAGAAGACAAGGTTCAATATATTGCTAAAGTTTTAAAAAATGATGAAAATGAATTGGTAAGACACGAGGCTGCATTTGCATTGGGTCAAATGAGCTATTCTAGTGCAATACCTCCACTAACTGATGCAACATTGCATGATCCTAGTATGTTTGTACGACACGAGGCTGCCATTGCTTTGGGAGTTGTTGGTTCTAAAGATGCAAAAGCAGCTCTGCAAAAAGCATTAGAGGATCCTGAAGAACCTGTGGTTGAATCTGCAGTCGTCGCTTTATCTAACATTGAATTTATGGAAAAGTTAAGTAAGAATGAGGCATTTGCAAAGTTAACAGGTGGATGAGATGAATTTTTCTTATGGAATTATAGCTGCAGTTGGAATTCTTACTGCGATATCTATTGCATTCATTTCCCTAGATCCAAACTATATAATCGAACCGAGAGCCATTTCTGAAGAAAACCTTACTGCTTGTACGTTACAATGGGATCCTATGTGTGGAGTTGATGGTAAGACTTATGGAAATATGTGCATGCTTAATGCAGCAGGAGTTGAACTAGCTCATAGATTTGAATGTGGTGTAGATGATCCTAAAGTAATACCTCGAGTTGAACCAACACCAGAACCCACAATGAAACCTTGTACAAAAGAGTATAGGCCAGTATGTGGTGTTGATGGAAAAACATATGCAAATATGTGCATGTTAGAATCATCTGGAATTACATTTGACTATGATGGTGAATGTGTAATTGTACAATCAGTGCCCACAATGACTATGCCTATCGCAACTGGTGTCCATACAGTTAACATTGCTGAAGGCTCTGGAACACCAGGATGTGAAGAAACAAACGAATGTTACTTACCTTATTCTATTACAATTCTTGTCGGTGATGTCGTCCAATGGAATAATCCTGATAGTGCTGCACACACTGTAACCAGTGGAAATATTTCAGATGGACATGATGGTATGTTTGACTCTGGTTTGTTCATGGCAGGTGGAACTTTTGAATTTACATTTGACAAAGCAGGAACTTATGATTATTTCTGTATGGTTCATCCTTGGATGACTGGCAAAGTTACTGTGAATGAAATTGAAGAAATGGTTGTAATAGAAGAACCAGAATCTGAATCTGTATCAGAACCTATACTAGACCTTGAATTATTACCTTCTGGTACTATCGTTTCAATTCCTGTCGGTGTTGCAGTTCCTGGATGTGAGGAAACAAACGAATGTTATTTGCCTTATGAAGTCACAATATCCAATGGCTCTTCTGTCTCTTGGATAAATGCTGATTCAGCAGCACATACAGTTACTAGTGGAACTGTTAATGCCGGAGTGACAAGCGTATTTGATTCTGGTCTGTTTATGTCTGGTTCAACCTTTGAATTTACATTTGACAAAGCAGGAACTTATGATTATTTCTGTATGGTTCATCCTTGGATGACTGGTAAAGTTATAGTAAATTAAACTTCTACAATTAATTCTATGGTGAAATTAATTTCCAATCCTTTTTACCGCATTTGCATTGTTTTCTATATCCCTGAATGTAATCCATATATTCTAAATCTGTACAAGGACCTTGATCTGGAATATCAATTTTAAATTTACATTTTCTACATATTGCAATAAAACTATTCAATATTTTTCAAACTATCCGTAAAAACCACTATAGTTTAGTTTTTTATTTTTGAGATTTAATAAAATCGACAATGGATAAAATTTTACCCATGTCTGCAAGATGCCCATAGCTTTTTCTTCTATTGATGGCTAATTTTAGTGGTTCATTATTTACAGTGCAAAATAATAGTTTGCCATTATCTAAAGGGACTGTGATTCTTTTAATTTTTTCATAAGATGCAATTGAATATAATCCTGAACCAATATACTTCTTAAATCCTGCATTTTCTTTCCAAGCATGTAGAGCCCTAGAAATTGTTTGTTTGGTTTCACTCACTGAAACAATATTTTTCAATCCTGTCCTTTGGCTATTCCATAAAATTTGACCATTTTCGTCAGTCACTGCTGCAAATCTAACTGTTTCATCAAAATCCATAATCATGTCAAGTAGTTTTTCGTATTTATCCACAAATAACATGAACCATTTCTGTTAATAAATATTCCAAATTCTTTTTCTAGTGTTAAAATCGATTTAAAATTATTTACAAGTTTGATTGAAAACTATTAAAATTCTATTCGAACGTGTTTACAAAATCTACTATGGATAATATTTTTCCCATTTCGACCATTCGTCCATAACTTTTCTTTTTTGTATTTTTCATAGGCGTATTATCTACACTCAGAAACAACAGGTGAAATGCATCAATTGGAAGTGTCACTCTCTTGGTTTTCTCAAAAGATGTAATGTGGTATAGTGGTGCTCCAAGTGCAGTACGATCTGCAGCCTTGCATCTATCTACCCAGTCTTCAGATTCGCGTTTTAACGCTTTTTTAGTTTCAGCAATTGGGACATTAAGTTTTGCATCCGATCTTTTGGAATTCCATAAAATATTTCCTGATGTGTTACTAATTATTGCAAGCCTAATCGACTCATCATAATCCATTAACATGTTGAGAACTTTCTCATATCTTCCCATGAATATGATATAATTTTGGAGAATAAAAACAATTTGTAAAGTTCTAAATTGTTGAGAAAGAAGATTAACTTATATCTTATTTTAACTGGTATCAATCATGCTGGGAAAATATGCTGGTTTTGTTGGCGAAGTTTGGGAAGATTTTCCACAGCTTGCAGAATGGCATGATGATGATCCTTCACTTCTCTCAATGTGGAGTCTGGACAAATTTATCGAAGCTGGATATCACAATTTTCATGCAGAAAGAAAGCAGTTATTCCATATCAGCAAACTAATTGAAAATTACGCTCAAGAAAATAGTCAGCCATTACTTGCTACTTTTGAAAAAATTGCACGATACAAATTTGTTGAAAAAAGATACCAAAAATTGATTGAACAAATTCCGCAAATTACTGTCGTTGCAGATTATGGTGAAACCAAGATAGAGACTCCTCCAAAAATCAACGTGATAAATTGCAAAGATACTCCTCTAATTGATGTCTGGAGTGTTATTACAAGAGGACCATATGGCCCATTTGGTTTGATAGCTGAAGAATATGAAAGTGGAAAGTTTAGAGGATTTTTCACACTTAATCCTAATGTCTGCAGACATGCTGTCAGTAAGATGAGTAAAATTCTAGGAACAAAATTCACACTGCAATAATTCGTATTTCCGCAAATTTACAAAACCTATATTTTGAAATTAGACATAAAAAAATATTTGATAAATTAGAAAACAATCATGAAAAATTGATTTTCACTCTTAGATTTTCATTTATCTTGTCTATTGCTTTTTGGATCACTTGTGGACTGATTGAAAAGAATCCTGAAAACTTACCCTCTCCCATGTCTTCTGCAATAAGACCAAATGGTCCGTTAGGTCCTTTTGTAACTACTATCCACATGTCTTGAATATTAGTTCCATCACAACTTATTACTTCAGCTACTTTGGGTGGTTGAGGTTGTAAAAATGGATTGTTGAAGTTACCAATTATCCATGCCTTTGGGATTTTTTCAAGAATTTCAACATAACGATCTTCTACATATTTGAATCTCTTTTCATTCTCAAATGATGCTAGCAGTGGGACATTATGCTTTATTGCATAATTTTCAAGTAAGATGCTAATTCTGTATAGTTCCTTTCTTGAAGTAGTGTATCTGACATGTCCTGCATCCATCCATTCTTCTAATGTCCATAGAATGTTATGATCAGTGACATCTGTTTGTTTTACTTCTGATAATGCAGGAAACTCACTGTATATTTCTGCTAAGAAACTGTTGTATGTTTGACTCATGATAGTATAATTACCTCATTATATTTAACCTAGTGATAAATATTCCACCTAGTGGTAATTATGCTGCCTTGTGATAATTATTTACCTAACTCAAAATCTATGCCAGGTAATTGATTGCTAATCAATTGAGTAATGTCACACTACTTCCTTGTTCAGATGATTCAAACTTGTAAATTTGCTCAACTGAAGAATCTTCAAAGATCTCTGAATCATGCGTAATGATGATAAATTGCATTGGTGTTTCTGAATTTGAAATGTTTGATAATTGAGATAATACATCTACAAGAGATTTCTTTCTTTCTGCATCAAGATGTGTTGTAGGCTCATCGAGAATCATCAAATTGAGGTTTGAAGCCCCTAGAAGGCTTGCCATTCCTAGTCTTAATGCCAATGCCACGCTGACTTTTTCTCCACCACTTAGTGATTCCAAATCTAATTCTTCTGTTTTTGAATTACAAATTATTGAAATATCTCTAGCTTTTTCTGCAAGATGAATCCTTTGAATTTTAGTATTAAGTAGTGCAAGATATTCTGATGCTTTTGCTGAAATAGCATTCAGTGCCCATGATCTTAAACTTGTAGCAACAGGACCATCTCTGCTAAAAACATTATTTTGAATCTCATCCAAATTCATAACATAATCTTTAACAATGCTCAATTCTGAAATAGCATTTTCAATAATCTTGACTTGTTCATTTCCTTTGGAGATTTTTTCCAAAATTGCACCAATTTGTTGATCAATACTTGAAAGTTTTGTCTGTTTTTCATTAACTGATTTTTTCAGACTAGAAAATTCTTGTTCATCAAAACCTTTCGTTTCTATTTCTAATTTTAAAATATTTTCAAAAATCATTTTTGCATGAGAATCTAATTGTGACATCTCAAGTAGATTTGCACTATTGGTTTCAGGAATTTTTTTTATGTTTTGCTTTTTTATTTTGATATCTTCTTGAATTTTATCTAATTCTTCTTTTGAATTAATAGAGTATGCTCTTAGCGTGGCTTCTGCATCTCTAGCAGTTTGTAACTTTTCAGAAAATTCTTTCTTTTTTTGATTGTACATTTGAAATTCTTTTTCTTTTAAAATAATTTGTTCTTGTAATGACACTAATTCTTGTTTAATGTGTTCTTCTTGGAAGAGTGGGTTTAATTTTTCTACACTTGAATCACAAACTGGACATTTGTTATCTTTTAACTGTAATTTTGATGCTAGCAACTGTTTTTCCTTCAGTGAGGCTGTTTTACTTTTCATATCTTGAATTTTGTTTAATGTTTCATCTACTGCTTGTTCTACTTTTTGAATTTTGGACTCAAAATCTTTTTTTAGACTTGCCGGTTCGAAACATCCTTCACAATCATGTATTTTACGCTCATTTTTGTTAATTTCCTGCTGAATTTCATGAATTGCATCTTTTGCATATTCTATTAGCTCTTTTTTTCTTAGATCTAATTGGTTGATTTTGTCGATTTTTGGAGACTCGTCTTCAATTTTTTTTCGTAATTCTTCCATCTTATTTTTTAATTCTTTTTGTTTTGTTTCTAGTTGGTTTTTTTGAGGCGTAGATTCTTCTATTTCTTTTATGTGTTTTTCTAGATCTTTTGATAAAATATCAATATGTGTATCATCATAACCAATTTTGTCTCTAATACTTTCACGAAATTCTTTATTGACAGTTTTCATTGATTCCGAGGCAACATCCAACTTATCAATTCCTATAATTGCATTAAGCAATTCTTTGAATTCTTTTGGTTTTGCATTAATAATTGAGTTTAATTCTCCCTGCTGTACAATTGATGCTACTTTTAATTTTTCAAAATCAAGACCTATGATCTTTTCAACTTCATGTGTCATTGATTCTCCAAATTGTTTTCGTTCACCTGCTGCAATTTCCAATATGTCATTTCCTATAATTTCAGAAAATTTTGCTGAAAGTGTACCTTTGCTGTCTATTTTTCTTACTGCCTCATAATTTTTCCCATTTATTGAAAAATTTACTTTTGCAAATCCTTGAGTTGTACCTCTTTTGATGAGTCCTTTATTGGATTTTCTCGTATGTTGTCCAAATAATGCAAATGTAATTGCGTCTATAATGCTTGATTTTCCTGCACCGTTATGACCTACAAAAACTGTTACTCCGTTATCAAAATCTAATTTTGTCTCTGAGTGTGCTAAAAAATCTCCTAACTCAATTGATATGATCATTGCTTTTTCTCCTTTTTGAACCTCTCAAAATCTTCAATAATTATTTCCGAGGCCTCTTTAATTTCTCCTGATGCTAACGCTGGAAGTAATTCTTTGATGGCAAAACTAGCAGCTTGCTCTGAACCTAACGCGTCTATTGATAATCTGAACATTTCCTCATCTATGATATTAGGTCTGTCTAAGAAGACTGACGAGTCTGAAATTTTCTTTGTGCTAATTCTCCAAAAACATCGTAAAACCATTGAATTTAGCCTAGCAATTTGTGCCTGAATGTGGTCTGTTTCAATATTTTCTCCTTGAATATTCACTTCTATCATTGGTTTCTTTGCAAATCCTACTATTTTCTCGGCAATCTCATCTATCGTTTTTGCCAATTCTTCATATTTTGTTTTAAACGAAAACTGGGGTCTTGTATCAAGTTCTATCCAGTTTGGTTTTGCTTCTTTTCCTGAAATATCTACTTCAAAGAACCCTTTCTTTGTTTCTTTAATTCCTTCACTTGTTGTTAGCTCAATTGAACCAGGATATGCAATTGGTCCCTTTAGATGATTGAATTGTTTAATGCCTGTATCGTGAAGATGTCCCATTGCGTAATATGTGAAATTTTTTGGTAAATCCGTTGATTGTAATTCTCCTGCAAATTTGTTGAATTCAATAATCCCTTGATGTAATACCAAAATTCTATGACCAAAAAAATTTTCTGCGATTTTATCAATTTCTGCAAATTTTTCTTCATATTGTGATATTTCGGTTTTTCTTATTTTGTCAAATCCTGCAAGTAACACTCCCTTGTATTCAATTGGTTTTCCTTGTCCGATGTATTTTGAAAATTCTAAATTATGATATATATATGGAATCGGCGTCGTTCTAATTCTACTAATATCGTGTTCTCCTAAAATAAAAAATGAATCGATGTTGTTTTGCTTTAATCGCTTTAATCCATTTGCCATCTGAATAATTGCAGTCCCATTGGGATTGGGAACATGAAAAATATCTCCTGCAAAAATTACAAAATTCACATGATCTTTGATTGATGTGTCTATTGCTTGATTGAAAACATCATACACATCTTGTGCACGTTCCTCAGAACTATACTGCACTAATCCCAAATGTGTGTCTGAAATATGTGAAAATAACATTAGTCTAACAACAAATCTTTCTGTACTAATCCTTGGGTTGATTCTACAGCGATTCCTTTCATTTTATCTGCTTTGGCCCAAGCGCTAATTGCGCTTTGATCTGCGCCCATTATCTTTTCTTTGACTTCTTCAACATGAACTAATGATGGCAAATTGGTCCATTGCCCAACAAGTACTGCATCTCCAACATTTAATGATGTAAGCTGAGCGATTAATTCACGACTGGTTGATTCTGTAGCTGAGGCAATTTGACGTTGATCATCTTCCTGAATTATTTTCATGATTGCAAATGAGCCCATCTGACTAAGTACATTCAGGTCTACACTACGTGGTCTTTGTGATACAATCCCTAGACCTAAACCAAACTTTCTTCCCTCTCTGGCAATTTTTGCAGCCCAATACTTTGCACTAGTGTCATGATCTTTTGGAATAAAGACATGAGCCTCTTCAATTATGACAAATACGGGGGAATTAAATTTGAAATTTCTTTCTCTTTTTGTTCTTCCATGCTGTGCAATGCTGGCATCTTTTCTGTCTTTAAGTAATTGTTGTAAGTAAAATGCTAAAGCAACATTTGCTTGTTTTTCAGACAACTCTGAAATGTTAAGAACATTTGCACATCCTTCTTTGATAAAACTAATTGGATCTCCCATGTCTGGATCTAAAATGTCTTCAAATCTTCTTTGAGCATCTTCTACTATGTCTTGAACTCTATATGCTGATGATCTAATTTCTTTGAGTTTGTTATCGTCTGAATTAATGATAAAATCAATTTCACTTTCCAATTTCTTCCAAAACTCATTTGATTTTTTGACATTTTCTGTAAATGCCATTCTTAACACTCTTTGCTGAACAGTGGCACTTTCTCTAATTTCTAAAACATCTGAGAGTTGTTCAGAGTCTAACAATCGTGGATTTATTTTGGCATCAATTACATTGATTCGTGGAATGTTTAGACTGGTGTAATCGTTGTGATAATCAAAAATAATCACAGTGCCATTTAGTTTTGAAATTTGTTTTGTAACTAAAGATACCAAATTACTTTTACCCATTCCTGTCATTGCTAGAATTCCTAAATGTCTTGAAACTATTTTATCCAGATTTACTTTGACATCAATTGATTTATTTCGTAAAAGATTTCCGATGCTGACCCATCCTTCTTTTTTAGGGCTGAAAATTTCTTCTAGATCTTGTTTGCTTGGCAAAGTGATTTCTGTGCCTGGAATTGGCGGTATTGCAGGTATGATTGATTGTCCTCTTCTTAGGTTTTCTAAGAATCCTAAAATCCCAATGTGTGAAGTAAACGTTTTATCTCTTTTATTTAGCTCTGCAATTTCTGTGCTTTCTGATGCTTCATCAAAATTTTTGACATCTGTAAATGCTGCACTTGATACTGCGGATCTTTCCACCAATCCTAAAATTTCCCCTTCTTCTGAATCTATTTTGATATATTCTCCTACTGATAATGCTCTTGAAGTAATTGCTGTCACAAATGTGGGTTTTGATTCTCCTATCACGAATCCTAAACTCAACCTAATACCTCCCTTGAACCTATTTCATTGCTTAATCCTAACAAACTAACCATCTTTGCAAGCTCTTTATCAGATATTTTACAGTTATTATGAGCAAGCTTTAGAGCATATGGATATCCACCTACACTGGTTTTGTACAACTTATTCATGACTGATTTTATTTCAGATTCATCGTGTTGATCACCTAAAAATTCCAATTTGATAATGGGAGTAGAGTCACTTAATCTCACAAATGTAGATGATATGATTTTGTCTGCTCCGTATTTTTTTTCTACAAATATTTTACTAAATCCTGGATTGTTTGTTACATGATTGTAATAGAAAATATCTCCTGCAAGAGATCCAAAGTTCTCAAATTGTTTTTTTGTGTTTGATGTCTTTGCAATGAAAATCACATTGTCTTTCTTTTTCATTATTCTGACAATCTGTGATCCTAAATTTGCTTGCCTTGTCATTAATTGAGAATGCAAAGAGCCATCCATCAAAACCATGTCTACTTCATCTGTTGTTTTCTCACACGCCTCAATTTCCATTTTACTAGCTATACTTGAAATGTCATCAGCTGCCCCCAGTCCTGATTTATGCAAATCTGCTAGTATTTCTCCGTCTGATTTTATTGAAACTGCTGTCGTTGCCCAAAGTTCAATTCCTTGAAATTTTGTATTGTTAAAACTAGAATCAATTCCTGCCGTTACCACTTCTTCTTTTGTAGGCGTAAATTCTACCCAATTACTACGTGCTTTTTGTAAAATTTGTTCATATTTTGGACCTTTCAGAATAGAGAGCATCTTGTCTCTATTGATGATTGCATCCTTGTAGACTGTATTGAGCACAACAATACTTTGTAGGTTTGAATAAAATCTTTAGGTTATGCTAAACTTTGACAAACCTGATCTATGGAATCTTCTATCCGATTCTACCTTTCAGAATAATTTTCTCACTAGTTCCAGAAGGTGTGCTTGTATCGATATATCTAATTTCATACGTGTCTCCGATATGAATCACTTTACCATCAATCTCTCGAGGAATTTTGATTATCACTTCAAATGTACTGGTATTGGGTCCTGTTTCTACAAGATATCCTCTGTTTGCATCAAACTTTGGATTAGAAAGCGTGGTTCTTAGTCCCCCTTCTCCTCTAAACTCTAATTTACTCAATGATATCTTGTCTTCATTTTTTGAATCAAGGTTTGCATCTGGTTCATAAATTCTTACAGTGAATTCGTGACCTATTCTTGAACCTCTTCCAGATAATTCTATGTTTGCAAATGTCTTTGAAAGTGGAATTGATTTTACAAGTACTCTTCTATCTCCTGAATAATCCGATTCATCCAAATATTTTATCATAACAATATCCTTCTGGCTAAGATGTTTCCCATTGATAGTTTCAGGTAACTCTAGTTTGATGTAAAATTGACCTGTATCTGGACCTGTCTCAATCATATTTTTTGGACCACTGATTGGAATGCCGTTTATTGTAAACTCAAACAATCCTTCAGTTGAAACAACTTCCACTCCGTTATGTGCCAAATTCAAATCTTGATCTGTAATGTAAAAATTCACTATTGCCATATTTGATGCAGGAACTGTTTGCATCTCTATTTCAGATGCAGCAACTGTTTTTAGGTTTCTTACCAAATCTGCAAACTTTACTGGTACAAACAACATGCCTGCTTTTTGCATTTTTTCTACAGTTTCTTGTCTTACACATGCAGCAAGACCATTTGTTCTGATTACCAACTCCAAGCCTTCTTTACATATGACCTCCTCGGCTGATATTCCACGCTGCATCTGCTTTCTTGGAGATTCTACATCTGCATTTGCTGGAAATCCTACTGTTAAAATTATCATTGAAAAAACCCCTATCAAAGCAACATTTTTGAAATTAATCTTCATTATTGATATCAGAAATCATTTTGTTAAAAAGCATTAAGAATAATTCCTTCTAAAAACCATACTTGAGAATTTGCTATCTTATTATATTTGATAAATTGTAGTTATTCATACATGATTAGAATTATTTTTGGATTGTTTTTACTTTTAATGATTCCTGCATCTAGCTTTGCATTTGCAGAGCATATCTTTAACCCTAATGCATATGCTCAGTATCTTGACATCTCTCAACTAGAGTCAGAAAAAATAACTTTTACCTTTGATGAAAAATCATATGACATCTACTATGGATATAGAGGTAGTTTGGACTCTATGGGTTCCAATGAACTTTATCCTGTTTTATTTTCAATGGAAATTAATCAAGAAAAAAAATCCATTGAAATTATCATGGATGTTGTTCCTGAAAAAACTGATTTTTGGGTCAGAACTCCTCAAGATGTACTTTATGCTGAGAATGAAAAATATACAGTTCTAGTTGATGGCGTCGACACTAGATATGATTTGATGAAATTTCCAAATGACTATGTAATTGGATTTATTATTTCAGAAGATACTAAAAAAATTGAAATTATAGGAACTAGGGTGATTCCAGAATTTGGGGTATATGCCATTTTAATTCTAGGTGTTTCTATTCTTGGTTTGATTTACTTTGCACGTAAATCTTCAATTGTTTCTCAATGGACTAGAATTAATTAAGTGATAAAATCACGCCAATTTGACATGACAGATTATGATCCAGATGGACGTCTCTTGATTTGTAGGGCCAAACAATTAGATGATATACCTTCAAGATGTTATAATTGTGAAGGTGAAGATCTTCATCAAATAATGGAACATGTTGATGGTGGCAGTTGGATATGCATGACGTGTAATTTTTTGAATTCATATGAACCTGCAATGCAATTAACAAAGAATATGCCTTTCTCTATGGTGAATCTAGGAATGGATGAAATTGTTTTTGTGGATGGTTGGAATTTTGAATGATTGAAACAAAAACCAAGAAAATGATGGATTATGGGAAATCTTGACAAATAATACCTCATGATTTTAGATTAATTAAGTGATATTTTCTAGAATGATTGCTTGAAACGAATAGGCTTGTTAGGGTGTGGTGCCATGGGTACTCAAATTGCACTTGCAATTGATTCTGGTCAAATCCACGCAACACTTACACATGTTTTTGATGAATCAAAAGAAAAATCTGAATTATTGGTTGACAAATTAACAAACAAACCTGAAATTGTTGAAAATTCTCACTTGTTATCTTCAAATCCTGTTGACATTGTTGTTGAAGCAGCATCCCAGGATGCTGTAATGGATGTATCTTTGAGTGTTTTACAAAATAAGAAAGATCTCATGATCATGAGTGTTGGAGCACTACTTGATGAATCCATATACGATATCTTGTCTGATGCGTGCAAAGATTTCAAAAAAACAATCTATCTCCCATCAGGTGCAATTGCAGGATTGGATGGAATAAAGTCTGTAAAGAATGAACTTGAATCAATATCAATCACTACAACAAAACATCCTCGTTCTTTAAAGGGAGCAAAGTTTTTTGAAACATCTGATATCAACTTAGATGAAATTAATACATCGACTGTAATCTTTGAAGGAATTGCAAAAGATGCTGTTTCTTTATTTCCTGCAAACATCAATGTAGCTGCATTGCTTTCTTTGACTGGAATTGGAAGTGAAAAAACTGGGGTAAAAATAGTCGCAGATCCTAATACTGATAAAAACACTCATCATATTGTTGCTGAAGGAAAATTTGGAAAGATGACTTTTACCATTGAAAATTATCCTGATGTTAATAATCCTAAGACCAGTAGATTGGCTATATTATCTGCAATTGAGACCTTGAAAAAATATTGTTCAGATGACATTCAGATTGGTACATAAAATAAAATTTGTGTAGAAATAATCTAAGACTCAGTATTAAAAATAAAATGAATAAAGAATTACTGAAATTGAGAAAAATTGAAGTGTGAATAATACCTTCTAAAGAAAACCTCTCTGCCTACACAGATTAGATAAAATCACGCTCAAAAAGGGGGAAATTCTTGCCACATTTGCTAGTTTTTTAGAAAATTCATGTCTACTTCCCATTCTTTAAATCCTTACCAATTCCAATTTGAACTGTTTATGCTTGTACAACAATCATCAGCACTCAAAGATGAGATTCTGAGACTAAAGAAAGAAAAAGATGTGGTAATTCTAGCACACAATTATCAGATTCCTGATGTTCAAGATGTGGCTGATTTCACTGGAGATTCTTTAGGGTTATCTAGACAAGCTGCCAAAGTTCCACAAAAAACAATTCTTTTCTGTGGTGTAAATTTCATGGCAGAAACTGCTGCAATTATTAGTCCTCAGAAAAGAGTATTACTTCCTGACTTGGAAGCTGGTTGTTCTTTATCTGATTCAATTACTGTGGATGAATTAAGAAATTGGAAAAAACAACATCTAAATGCAATAGCAGTTGGATATGTTAACACTACTGCTGAAATTAAAGCAGAGCTTGATTATTGCTGCACATCATCAAATGCTGTCAATGTAGTTAAGGCAATTCCAGAAGACAAAGAAATTTTATTTTTGCCTGACATGTTTTTGGGCTCATATGTCGCAAAAGTGACTGGGCGAAAAAATATGCATATTTGGGCCGGTGAGTGTCATGTGCATGCAGGAATTACCCCTGAAGATGTAACAAAGAAATTGGAATCAATGAAAGATGCTGAATTTGTCATCCATCCTGAATGTAGCTGCACTACTCCTATGATGTATGATGTTGCAGATGGAAGTTATGATAATAAAAAAGTCTCAATTCTCTCCACTGAAGGTATGCTAAATCATGTAAAAGAATCAAAAGCAAAAAATTTTGTTGTTGCAACTGAAACAGGAATATTATACAGAATGAGACAACAAAATCCAGACAAAACATTCATTCCTGCTTCTGAAAAGGCAGAATGCCAATACATGAAAATGATTACTCTTGAAAAAGTATATGATGCTTTGATAAATGAGAAAAATGTTGTTACTGTTCCAAAAGAGATTGCTGATAAAGCTCGTTTGGCTATAGATAGAATGCTTGCAATAAGTTAACTGCGTGTGACTATTTTGGTTGGATTATTTTCTAGAACTCCGAAAGATCCTATTCAAAAAAAGAACGCTGAAAAATTTAAAGAGTTCAAACAACTGGCAAAACAAAAAAAATATGATGCTGCTCTGAAATCAGGTGCAGAATATATCAAAAAAGTTCCAAACAACCATGACGCATTATTTACAATGGGTGGAATTTGTTATCTGAAAAAAAAATACAAAACTGCAATTTCGTATCTTGACAAATCTCTTGAAATTGCTACATATGATGTTGATGCATTGTTGTTAAAGGCATATTCTCATCAGAAACTCGGTGAAAACAAACGAGCAATACAGTGCTGTGAAAAAATTCAAGAAATTGATCCAAAAAACAAATCTGTATCTGAATTATTAAATCAACTAAATTCTTAGATTTCTAGACTCATGTCAATTCCTTTGACAGAGTTTGTTATACTTCCTACTGAAATAATGTCTACTCCTGTTTGCCCATACTTTGAAATATTTTTTGAATTGATTCCCCCTGATGCTTCAAGCATTACTTTGTTTCTCAATTTTTGTTTTTTGAGAACTCTGATTGTTTTCTTAATTTGCGTTGGTGTAAAATTATCTAGCATAATTATACTAGCTCCTTCACTTGCAGCTAATACTGCGTCTGATGTATTTTCAACCTCTACCTCAAATGTTTTGTATTTTTTCTTTGCATTTTTAATCAAAGATAATAATGAATTCCCAACTGCGATGTGGTTGTCTTTGATCATAACCATCTCGTCTAATGTCAGTCTGTGTTTTTTACCTCCTCCAATCTCGACTGCCTCTTTGTCAAAATATCTCAGCCCTGGCGCTGTTTTTCTTGTAGCATACAATTTTGTTTTCTTTGGAATCTTTTTTACAAGAGCATCTGTTTGGGTCGCAATTCCGCTCATTCTTGCAAGTAGGTTCAATGCGGTTCTCTCACATGTTAGTATGCTGCCTGCGTTACCTGTGATTGTCATTATGGTTTGATTTTGTTTTATTTTAGAACCGTCTTTTTTCAAAATTTTTACATTGCATCCTTTTAATCGGAAAATTTCTTTTGCGTATGCTGCTCCTGCAATAATTGCACTTTCTCGAGAAATGATTCTCACTGAAACTTTTTTCTTTGGTAATAATTTACTGGTAATGTCTCCTTTACCGATATCTTCAGCGAGAAATTGAGATAATTGTTTTTTTGAATTAAATGTCAATATAATGATAAAATGTTAATATGATTTTAAAGATTTTATGTTACTTTAATTGCATATTTGCCTTTAGTTGTAATTCCTAATGTTTTTGAAATTTCTGAATTAGTTGGATCAACAACTAACACAACTCCATTCCAATCTGGTGTCAGATCTGATGATTTGCAATTTGGACATACTTTGAGAGTTGTTACATGTTTACATTTACGGCAAGCCATCTCTCGCGCCATTTTAACTAGCCTCTATTTTTTTTTCCTTTGCTGGCTCTTCTTTGCCACCGCCGGCTTTCTTTATCTCTTCTGCAATCCATTCATCTGCACCAAGGAATGGTTGTCTACATGTGATTCCTATTTTACCCATTGCAGCTGCTTTTCCTAATGATACTGCAGTAATTCTTGCACGAAGTGTAGAACCCACTTTGAGTGTTCTGCCACTTTGATTTGCTAAAATCATTCCGGATTTAACATCACTCTTTAGATAATCATCCATCACTTGTGACAAGTGAAGTAATGCATCAGTTGGACCAATTCTTACAAATGCTCCAAAGTCTGTAATGTCTACAATTTCTCCTTGAACTATTTCTTGGAGTTTTGGATAAAATGTCAAAGCTTCAAATTCGACTTTGTGAAATGTTCCACCGTCTCCGGCAATCATCTTTCCCATTTCATCAACTTTGGCATCTAAAATCATAATGATATATCCTAAATCTGCATTAATCATGCTCTCGTACTTTTCTTTGAGAATGTTAACTGCGGCCTTTTTGAGTGCGGTTCCAAACAAGCTTGGAGGAATCCTCACAACATCAACTAGGGTGGATATAGAAAACAAATGTACATTTTTTCTCGAATTTCAATTTATGAATGTTTAGGTGTTTTTAGGCTCAAATTCCCAAAGGTTTTTGATATTTTTGAGATAATTGATAATTTCTTTTGATGTCTAACTTATGTTTAAATAATGTAGACTGACTTTTTGACGCAATGGTTGGTATCGATCAAGTTCTTGAAAAATTAAGTACTGTGATTGATCCTGATTTGAAAAAAGACATCGTGTCTATGGGTATGATTAAAGACCTGGAACTTAATGACGGTAATCTCAAATTCACTCTAGAATTAACAACTCCTGCATGTCCTTTCAATGTCGAAATCGAAGATGATGTTAGAAAAGCAATTGCTGAACTTTCTGACTTGAAAAATTTTGATATGAAAGTTACTGCCAAAGTCATGGAAGGCCGTTCATTAGAAGATGATGTTGGAATGGCAACTGTCAAAAATATTATTGGTGTTGCAAGTGGAAAGGGTGGAGTAGGAAAATCAACTGTTTCATTAAATCTAGCATTAGCATTATCTCAATCTGGAGCCAAAGTTGGTCTGTTAGATGCTGATATCTACGGTCCAAGCATTCCACTAATGCTTGGAATGAAAGACGGATTTATGGAAGTTGAAGATAATAAATTACAGCCAGCAGATTCAAATGGATTAAAAGTTGTTTCATTTGGTTTCTTTGCTGATCAATCAAACCAGGCCGCAATTTATCGTGGACCAATTATTTCTGGAATATTAAAACAATTTCTTGTAGATACTAATTGGTCTGAATTAGATTATTTGATTGTGGATCTTCCTCCTGGAACTGGTGACATTCCATTAACACTTGCACAAACTATTCCAATTACAGGAATTCTTGTAGTTACAACTCCTCAAGATGTCGCAAGTGATGTTGCAGTAAAAGCAGTTTCAATGTTTGAAAAATTAAATGTTCCAATCATCGGCGTTGTTGAGAACATGAGTCACTTTATTTGTCCAAACTGTAATGACAAACATTACATCTTTGGCGAAGGTGGCGCAAAGAAAATTAGTGAAAAATTTAACATGCCTTTCTTAGGGGAAATTCCATTAAATTCTGGAATTATGTCTGGTTCTGACTTGGGTAAACCCATCATGATTACTAATCCTGATTCACCAAGTGCTGATGCGTTTAGGAAAAGTGCAAAAAATATTGCAGCACAATGTAGTATCCTTGCAGCTAAACTTCAAGATGAGATGGCCTCTGAAAATACTAGTGAGGATCCTGCATCTGAGGCAAGTACAAACCAATCCTGATTCCTGTGAAATTACCTGATTCTCTTAGGGACCAAATGAAAATTCCTTTAGGAATACTCTTACCTGAAAGTCATACTCAAAAAAGTGAAATTCAAAAACACCTGACAGATAATTCGTACATCATAACTGTAGGTGATAGAACGACTGAAAAAATGATTGATTTTGGATTAATCCCTTCACTACAAATCATTGACGGACAAGAAAAGAGGGAAAAAAGAGAATCTCCTAATTTAACAAATGCAACTGAACTAACAGTTGATAATCCAGCAACTGAAATCACTCCACAAAGTGTCGATGTAATCAAAAAAGCATTTACTATGAAATCTCCTGTGAGGATTTTTGTTAATGGTGAGGAAGATCTTTTAGTTATTCCAGTATGCATTCATGCGCCTGAAAATGCTGTTGTAATGTATGGTCAACCTCATGAAGGTTTAGTAATTGTAAAGATTACTGCCGAAATTAGAAATAAAGTACAAACACTACTTGATTTAATGGAATAATCGGGGTGTGATGAGACGGTGGCTGTATGATTGATGATTACTCCACATAACCTCTGACCCTATTAATTCATAATTTATAGAACCAAAATACACCAAATTTCATACAACAATTGACATTTCAAGATAAACGCAGATTTCATGATGTAATATTGTGAAGCTTGATCCTGATCTTACGTTACAAATTTTAGAAAAAGTTGGTATTTACTCAAATCGATTTTCTATCACTGAACCTCAAATTCTTCTAACCACCAAAGAAGTATTGGATGCCCCAAAAGACATGACAGAAGGTAGACGTACGTCGGCTTACAAGTATTATGGGGTGTCATATCTTCAACATAATCTTGTTTTCATTAATGTGAGAAAGATTCCAGATGAAAAAACTCTTGAGAATACCATTGTTCATGAATTGATCCATATGAGATTTCCATATCTTGCTCATGGGAAACGATTCACCAAATTGGTAAGGCAAGGGTTGAAAGGAAAAACATTTCCTCCATATAGAAAGCGAAGCAAAATCTCTGCTATTTGATTTATATTTACAGGATTTGGCAAGCTGAATATACTATGGAAATAGCACAAATTCTGCCCTTTATTGCAGGAATTGCATCATTTTTAGTTGCAGGTGGCTTGGTTGTATGGATTACCAAACAACCTTCTGGAACAAAAGAGATGATGGATATTTCCAACGCTGTCAAAGAAGGAGCATCTGCATTTCTAAAAAGAGAGATGAAAATTATCGTTCCTGTTGCCATCGCATTATCTTTAATCATCGGTGTTTTCTTAACTCCTTCAAATGGAATTGCATTTGCAGTAGGTGCAGCCCTTTCTGCAGTTGCAGGAATTATTTCATTAAAAATTACAGTAAAAGCTGCAGTTAGAGCTGCTAATCTAAGTAGTTCAGGTCTTGGAAAGACATTTGCCATGGCCTTCAGAGGTGGAGCAACAGTTGGTTTAGCTGTTCCAGCAATGGCATTATTAGCAATTACCGGACTTTATTTGATTTATCCCGACCCTATCACAATTGCAGGAGTAGGAATCGGTGCCAGTCTTATTGCATTATTCATTAGAATTGGTGGTGGTATATTCACAAAAGCCGCAGACATGGGCGCAGACCTGGTTGGAAAAGTTGAAGCAAATATTCCAGAAGATGATCCTAGAAATCCTGCAACCATTGCAGACAATGTGGGAGATAACGTTGGTGATGCAGCAGGTATGGGCTCTGATGTTTATGAATCATATATTGTAACAATTCTTGCGGCATTACTCATTGCAGCATTGATTGGTGCACCAAACTTTTTCCTTTATCCTATCTTAATTGGTTCATCAGGAATGATTGCGTCAATTATTGGTGTAGTGATTGTTGGCTCAAAGAATATTACTGATGTAATGAAACCTCTTAATCGTTCATTTTATGTTTCAGCTGCGATTGCAATTGGATTAAACTATATCTTTATCACTCAATTCATTGGTGAATCTACCGCAGCATATGCTTTGTTTGGTTCTACTGTGATTGGTGTAATACTGGTTCCTATCATTCAAAAAATCACTGACAATTACACAAGTTACAAAAAAGGCCCTGTTAAAGAAATTGCAGACTCTGCAAAATGGGGCTATGCATCATTAACATTGATGGGAATTATCAAAGGAATGCAATCTACTGGACCATTCATGATTACACTAGTTGTTGCAATTATCTTGTCATATAGTATTGCATCTGCATCTGCTCCTGAAGATGCAGATCCTGTTCTTTATGGAATTTTTGGTACTGCATTAACAGCAATGGCAATGTTGAGTCTTGCAGGAATTGTTCTCAGTATTGATGCATTTGGTCCTATTGCTGATAATGCAGGAGGTATTGTTGAAATGACTGGAATGGGTGAAGAAAACCGTAAGGTTACTGATGAAATTGATGCTGTAGGAAATACCACAAAGGCAGTTACTAAGGGCTTTGCTATTGCAAGTGCGGCATTAGCTGCATTGGCTATGATTCAGGCATTCCAGTTTGAAGCTGCTCATGTTTTTGAAGGTGTTTTAGACTTGGATTATAGTTTGACCAATCCTGCAATTGTTGTTGGATTGCTCATTGGTGGTTTGATTCCGTTCATAATTACTGGTCAACTCATTAATGGTGTATCTCGCGCTGCCGGAAAAATGGTTGATGAAGTGAGACGTCAATTCAAAGCAGATCCTGGAATACTTACTGGTAAATCAAAACCTGATTATGCAAAATGTGTAGATATTGCTACTGTTGCATCCATTAAAGAATTGTATAAACCAGCACTTGTTGCAATCATTGCTCCAATAATTCTAGGAATTTTGTTAGGTCCAACTGCAGTTGCTGGATTGTTGATGGGTTCCGTTGTTACAGGCATCTTACTTGCATATCATTTAGCAAATACTGGTGGTGCATGGGATAATGCAAAGAAGCTGGTTGAAATGCAAGGAGAAAAAGGTTCTGAAGTTCATAAAGTTGCAGTTGTAGGTGATATCATTGGTGATCCATACAAGGATACAGCTGGTCCAGCACTAAATACCGTCATCAAACTACTAAACACAATTGCCATTGTATTCGTATCTGCATTTGTCGCAATAATTACTATCTAATCTTCTACGATTAGTGTCATATCTAATTCATCAATTTGATCTTGAATTGCTTTTTTCAAAGTTGAATTATGCTTGTTACAGAATTTAAAATAATTATCTGCTGTTTGAAAACATCCGCAAATCCATTTTGTTTTCTTATCCCCTTCGACAGTCCACTTTGAATATTTGTTTTCAGTCATACTAACTCTTTGATGATTGATCTAAAAAATATGTTCATTAAGAAAAAGGAAAAAATGTTTAAGGACAGCCTTCCATCTTTTGGATAAAGTAGCCTTTCTCCTTAATTGCCTGTTCAACAGGCTCTGGTGCACCTTGCGAATGACAGAATTGACATTCATTAGTAGTCATTTCTGCTTGTCCTTCACCGATGGATTCCAACCACTCTTTTCCATATGTGATGGCTTTACTGTGATCTTTTTCACCAGTAATTACATCAAAGTGCATGGTATGACCGTCTGCTGCTTTGACATAAGTGTCGTATACGTGAATTTCCATAAATCTAATTAAAAAAAGGGATATTTAATTCAAAATAATGCTCTTCTATCCAAGAATGTCTCTGAATTTGTTTGATTTAATTTTGATAGATAATCCCATTTAGTGTTCTCATGTGTGAAAATACATGGTTTATTTTTAAGATTGAATAAAGAAAAATCAATATGAATAAACTATCTGGTGTATTATTATGAAAATTTGTAAAAAATGTGACGTAGAAATGGATCACAAAAACAAGCCTTCCAAAAGACGTGGGAGTAAACAAAATATGCTTACTGAATATTATTGTCCAAAATGTGATCATTCTGAATATGTTAAACCAAATTAAGAATCTGACAATGTCTAATTTCGGAATGGTTTTCTAATCGTTTTTTCATTGATATTTATGAAATATTCAGTGATTCTTAAGATCACAAACTCTTCCAACATCCTTTTGGAATTAGATGATTCTACTTCTCCAAAAACTGTTCATGACTTTGTTGAAAAATTGCCTTTTACAGTTGATCTTAATGTTTGGGGCGATGAAATCTATACTTCAAAATCTCCCATCTCTCAGCCTGAAGAAAATGCAAAATCTACTGTGGACCTTTTCGATGTTGCATATTGGCCAACTGGAAAAGCAATTTGTTTATTTTATGGTCCCACGCCAATAGGAACTCCTGGAGAAATTACCCCTGCATCTCCTGTCAACATTATTGGTAAAATTATTTCACCTGACAAAACAATTCTATATAGTATTCATAGTGAACAAGCAACATTCGTCTTGGAATCTTAGGCTATTCTATTGGAATTTCTATAATATCTGATTCAAGAATATATGCCCTGAAATTTTTATTGATTCCTGAATAAATCACCCATACAACTGGATTACTTTGCATGAATTTTTTATCTGTATTTGATGGATATGCTTCTGAATCTGGATGTGAATGAAATATGCCTATGACTTCCATCTTTTTTTCTTCTGCCATTCTATATCCTTCGATTAATTGTTTATTTGAAATTGTAAAGTTTACCTGTGACTTTTCAATATTTTCTGCTAAAAAGAGTTCTTGCACTATGTTGTCTTTACCAAACAATAACGCACATGATTCGTTGGGTTTTTGATTTTCTGAATATTCTGAAAGAATTGTTTTGCTTGATTCTGATAATTTGATTTTATACAAATCTATTCTACGTTAACAGTTCCGACCATCCATGGATGGAATGTACAGAAATAATCATAAGTTCCTGCATCTGTAAATGTAAATTCAAAAACATCTCCTGCTGACATCATTCCTGAATCAAAAATGCCGTCTGTTTCTGGTGCTATTCCTGATGTCACTGTATGCACTGTAGTATCCACATTATCCCATACTACTGTTGTTCCCGCAGTAATGTCTAGTATTTCAGGATCATAGTATATTTGTCCGTCTTCTGGAATTGCTGCTCCTTCAGGAATTATAACTTTGGTTGGTTCTTTAGCAGCTTCGATAACTAAAGTTGCAACCATCCAAGGATGTACTATGCACAAATATTCATATTCACCAATTTCTAAATCATTTGTATCGAGTGTGTATACCTCGCCTGCATTAATCAAACTAGAATCAAATGTTTCCCCAAAGTCCGATGCACTAGTTACTGTATGTGCAACTGTGTCTGCATTAGTCCATTCAATTACATGTCCTTGTTGTACTATTGCGACATCTGGATCATAATCTGGATTTCCTTCTTCTACTGATTCTGCAAGAATCTCAATTGTAAATATTGGCCCTGATGGTGTAAGATCTTCTACAGGTTCCTCTACTCCAATTTGCTGTGGAATCATGTATGTATCTGGAGCTGAGAAAATTCCAAATGATACCCACATTATAATTCCTGTTGCAGCTGCCATTGATACAATTGCTCCAATTGGTTTTGCTATTGTGGGGTGTTTCATGTAAAGGTATGAAATTATAATTGCAGGGAATGCGATTGCCATTAAAATTCCTGCGATAGTGACTGTATAATTTGATGTGTTAAGAACCATGGAATACATTCCAAATCCTAATGCTATTGACAAAATTACCAAAGTCGTTGCTTTGGCTCTATTACTGGTTGAGACTCCTCCGTCTAGGATGCCTGCTGCTAGGAAAATCAATCCTACAAACATGGTAAGGCCGGTAAGAGCATGCATACCATCAATGAATGTGTGGGCAATGCCTGCATATGATAATGTAAGGCCAGCTAACCCTATAGCTGTAAGTCCCATTCCTGGCATCATGAGGTCCCAATTACTCATTTAAGATAGCTGATAGGACTGAGATACTTATTCCTTGCGCAATTTGAGAGATCTGTAGACGAAGAAATTAAATGGCTTTGGAATAGGATAGATTGAATTGGGATTTAATGAAATACTGGAGATATCAAAGCCCAGAATTGTTGTTCTTTTAGTAATAACTGCGGTCACATCTATGTATGCTGCAAGTAAATTAGTTCCAAATGTTCCAGAACTTGATTATTGGGCATATTTGCATATTATCATTGCAGGTGCATTAGCATCAGCTGGCTCTAGTGCTCTAAATCACTATTATGATAAAGATATTGATCCTAAAATGACTAGAACTAGTACCAGACCTATTCCGTCTGGCAGGATGAAAGCATCTAGTGTCTTGGTTTATGGATTAGCAGTTAGCTGCATATCTGTCATCTATGGTTATTTTGCATTAAATGCCGTATCTGCATTCTTTATTGCAGTTGGGATTTTTTCATATGTGATAATCTATACTGTTTGGCTAAAACGAAAGAATACTTCAAACATTGTAATTGGTGGTATTGCAGGTAGTGCTGCAGCTTGGGCTGGATGGACAGCAGCTACTGGAAGTATGGATTTGTTAGGATTCTTAGTTGGATTTCTGGTTTTTGTTTGGACTCCTTCTCACTTCTGGTGTCTTGCAATGAAAATTAAAGATGAATATGCTCAAGCAGAAGTTCCAATGCTTCCAGTAGTAATTGGAATGCACAAAACATCAAAATTCATTTTAGGTAATACTCTGATTTTGATTCCTTATTCTTTGATCTTGTCGTTTATTCCGGATGGTATGGGAATTGTTTACACTGTTATTGCAATAGTTTCTGGAGGGTTGATGCTTGTTTATCACTATAAACTAACAAAGACTCCTACATCTGAATTTGCCTGGAAGGCATACAAAGTAACTGCACCATATCTTACAATAATTTTTGTAGCTGTTGCATTAGATGCAGCATTCCACATCCCGTTGTTTTAAAAATTATTTATCTACACCTGGGAAACTAGCTTCATAATCACTTTCCATAGTTTCCTTTGCGAGTTCTTCTATTTTGTCTACTTCTTGCTCAACAACCACTACTTCTATTCTGCGCTCATCTTTAGTAATCCATGATACCGTGATCAGCCCTAATATTTCTAAATCTAAAAGAATTTTGTTGAACCTGTCCTCTGCAATTACATGTCCGTCTTTGGCTAAACTCTTGGAAAGTTCTACATCTGTGAGACGATTAGATTCCTGTATCTTGTCAAATACTGTGTTTCTTATTGGTATTGCCATATTTTATCCGTAAAATGATTTATCTCCTGTCTTTGGTACTACATTAGATATACTTTCCTTTATTGTGTTGTACCATTGGTCTACTTCTTTAGTGATAGATGGTCTTACTTGTTTCAAGCTATTTGCAAAGTCATGACTTGAAATCTTTGTTGAATTGTTTCTCATTGCTTCTACTGCTGCTTCTCTACACAATGCCGCTAAATCTGCTCCTGTGTAATTTTGAGTAGCTACTGCAATCTCTTGTAATTTTACATCATTTGCTAATGGCATCTTTCGTGTTAGGATCTTAATGATTTCCAATCTTCCTTTTTCATCAGGAGGTGCTACGTAAAGGACTAAATCCAATCTGCCTGTTCTTAGCAAAGAATTATCTAATACATCTGGCCTATTTGTAATTCCAATTACTACTACTCTTGATGAAATACCTTCTTCTATTTCTGTTAGCAATTGGCTGAGAATAGTTTCACTTGTTCCTCCCTCTCCTGATTTGTAACGTGCTATTGAATCCAATTCATCAAAAATTACTACACACGGTGATGATGATTTTGCTTTTCTAAAAATTTCTCGTACAGCTTTTTCAGATTCTCCTAACCATTTGGAAAGAATTTCTGGGCCTCTGACCAAAATCATATTTGCCCCTGTTTCAGTAGCTAATGCTCTACCAAGTAATGTCTTTCCACATCCAGGTGGTCCGTATATCAAAGCTCCTTTTGGTGGTTTTATTCCCATTTTTGTAAATTTGGTTGGTTCTTTCATTGCCATTATTAGATTGTCTGTAAGTGATTTTTTGATCTCATCTAACCCTCCAACATCTTTCCACCACACTTTTGGTCTTTCAACATAAAATTCCCTCATTGCTGTGGGAACTACTTCATGCATTGCGTCGTAAAAGTCAATTAATTTAATTTGCATCGATTGTAAAACTTCGGAGGGAATTTTTTCAGTTTCAAGATCAATTTCTGGAAGATATCTTCTAATTGATTTTAATGCTGCCTCTCTACAAAGTGATTTGATATCTGCACCTGTGTATCCATGCAGCTCTGCTGACAAATCTTTAAGATCTATGTCATCTGCAATTGGCATTCCTCTTGTATGGATTTCAAGAATCTCCAATCTTCCGTCTTCGTTAGGTACTGAGATCTCAAATTCTCTATCAAATCTTCCTGGTCTTCTGAGTGCGGGATCGACACTGTCTGGTCTGTTTGTAGCTCCTAGAACTATGACATTTCCTCTGTCGTTTAGTCCATCCATTAGTGCTAATAATTGTGCAACAACTCTTTTTTCTACATCTCCATATGCTTCTTCTCTTTTTGGTGCAATGGCATCAATTTCATCTATGAAAATAATGCTTGGAGAGTTATCTTTTGCCTCTTTGAAAATGTCTCTTAACTTTGCTTCTGTTTCCCCATAATACTTGTTCATAATCTCTGGACCGTTAATTGGAAACATGTTAGCTTCTGATTCGCTTGCCATTACTTTTGCAAGTAATGTCTTTCCACATCCAGGTGGTCCATAAAGTAAAATTCCACTATGTGGCTCAATTCCTAATCTTGCAAATAATTCTGGATGTTTTAATGGTAATTCAACAATTTCTCTCATAGCTTTTACTTCTTTCCTTAACCCTCCCACTTCTTCATATGTCACTCTGACTTTTCTGTCCACTGAGGTTTCTGTTGAAATGCTAAGATTTGTCGTTCTATCTATTTTGACTACTCCTTTTGGAGATGTTTTTGTAATTTTAAAATCCATTGAATTTCCTAAAATCATCACTGAAATTTCATCGCCATGAACAATTGGCAATCCTTTCAATCTGTTTTTTACAAAGTCTGTGAATTCTTTATCTACTGTAACTGAATCATTCACTGGAGTTAAAGAAACTGTTTTTGCAAATTTTGATGTCACTTTTCTGATTTTTACAAAATCATTTAGTGATGCGCCAACATTTTTTCTTGTTTGTCCATCTACTCTTATGATGTCTGGTAGTTTTTCATCTTCGTCTACTGGCCAAACAACTGCACAGCTAGATCTTGAACCCATCACTTCAATAATGTCCCCTGGTGTTACTTTTAGAAAGTCCATTGCATCAGGACCAATTCGTGCACGTTTTTTTCCTACGTCTCTTTGTTTTGCTTCCCCGATTCTCATTTGCAAAGGTTCTTCTTTGCGTGCCAAAAAATCACCTATTTCATGTCAACTGACATTCTACTCATGTTGAGAACTTCAAACTCACTTACACCGTCAGTTGATCTTATTGCGTTCTCTAGGGCATCACTTTGACCCTCCTTATCCTCTAAAATGAATTCTGCTTTGATACATTCTAAACCAAATGCTAGTGGCTCTTTTGCATGTCTTTTCATGGACATCCCTTCTGGCAATACTGTTTTGATGGTCTCAGTTAGTTTATCTAAATCAACTTCCATTCCATTTGGAAGAATTTTTGTTACAAATAGTAATTGAGTCATTTCTCTAAGGTCCCTGAAAATTACATGAAGAACAAGTATAGTTTCTTGCTGCTTCTCTGCAACTTTGACATCTCCAAATTAAATCAGTGCCACAACTAGGGCAATTGAATTTTACACATTTATCATTAGGCATAATATGTCTGTGACAGCAACTGCATGTCGGTAATGAAATAGTAGAAGACATACCCCAAATTTCTGTAAACATCATTTATACCTTCCTTAGAAATTGTACTGTCTTAGATTAGTAATTTTTTAATTTCTCCGCCGATTAGGGTTTGGGCAGTTTTAATCGAACCTTTCAATCCCAATAATTTGATAATTGATCCCGTATGAAAATCAAAATCATCCTTCTCTGAAATTTCTTTAATGATCTCAGGTGTAATTGTTTCAAATAATTTGTTGATTGTATTGTTGTCAATTCTCTCCAGCACTTTTCTTGCCAATACCTGTTTTTCAAATTCCTTCCCAAATCTTTCTGTCCATTGCTTTTGGTATTTTTTTAGATTCTCATTGTTGTTTGTTTTTAAAAATTCTGAAATTGCTCGTCCTGCATAAACTCCACCCATGCCACTTGTAAAAATTCCTCCAGCTGTAGTTGGTTTTGCCTGCCCTGCAGCATCTCCGACGATAACTGTTTTACCATCCACAAAATTTTTGATGGGGCCTTTAATCCAAATTGGTGCAAAAATTTTTCTTATTGTTGAAAACTCTCCTTTGTCTTTGAGGAAAGTGTTCATGGTCTCTACAACATTAATTCCTCTTCCTGCGATTCCTATTTTCCCTTTACCTTCTCCTGATGGAATAATCCATGCAAAAAATCCTGGATATTTTTCTTGATCAAAAATCACTTCTACTTTTCCTTTCTTTATCCAATCTGCATAGATTTCATATTGAGCAGATGATAAAATTCCTGTTCTGTCTTTATGAATTAATGATGAAACTCCCCTTGCATCCACAAATATCTTACAATCTATTTCTTCTTCATTGGTTCTAATTCCTTTATCTGTAAGTTCTTGAAAACTTGTTCTGACTTTGATTACGGCTCCATTTTTCTGAGCTTGAAATGCTATTTGTTTGTCTAATTCCCTTCTACTGATTTCGACGACTTTTTGTTTTTCCGAATTAATTGTAAAATTATTCCCATTAGGAGATGTAATTTTGGCTGACTCTATCATATGTTCAAATGTTTTTTTGAATGGTATTGTTCCTAGTTCTTCTAATCCTGACAAACTCACTAATCCTCCACAGTGTTCTGGAGTCCCAATCTCATAGTCTTCCTCAATTACTAGAACTGAAAATCCTTTTGAAGAAATTTCTCTGGCACATAGCAAGCCTGCAACACTTCCTCCTGCAATTACTACGTCAAAGCTCACAGATTTTGTTTCTTTGTCAATTATTTAATTCAAAAGTTTTTCATTAAACATCCTTTTGATAATTACATGGGAGACATCAAACAGGTAATCGTTGTTAGAACTGATCTTGACATGGGTAAAGGGAAGATTGCAGCTCAAGTGGGCCATGCGTGTGTACTCGGAGCAGAACATGTTAGAAAATCTCACCCTGAGTGGTATAATGAATGGTGGGGAGGTCAAGAAAAGGTGGTCGTGAAAGTTTCTGGAATTAAAGAATTACAAGAAGTAAAAAGGCATGCAATTGATTTGAATTTACCCTGGTCTGAGGTATCTGATGCCGGACATACTCAACTATCTCCTGGAACTACCACTTGTATTTCAATTGGTCCTGCTCCTGAAAATCTGATTGATAAAATTACTGGATCTCTGAAATTATTATAATTGGTTTTTCTTGGAATAAGATATTAACAGCACTATGTGACAAAATTTGTGAAAAAACAAACTAAGGGAATTTTTGCATTTGTTTTTCTAGGTGGCATCATGGTTACTTCTGGTGTTGTTATTGCATTTCCTGGAATAGATCCTGGAACAAATCCTGATTTTACAACTACCGGCACTCCTGCAGATAATTTTCCAGATGAACAACGAGCTCAGTTTTGTGGTTCAAGTAATGCAAAATCGACTGATTATGTTAGAGAATTTTCTATTCCGACACTATGTACTAACCCCTTAGCCATTGTCACTGATTATGATGGTAATGTTTGGTTTGCTGAAACCAATACTGGTAAAATAGCTAAATTTGATCCTGTTTCAGAAACATTTACTGAATATGATAATTCCCTATGGCCTCCCGGTGGCCGTTCAATGATGTGGGGAATTGACTATGCTCCAGATGGTTCTATATGGTACACTGATGAATCTTTTGATTCTGTATGGAAATTTTCAACACTTGATGAAACTTATGATAGATTATCATATCCTTCAGAAGGAAATTCATTGCCACAAAAATTACGAATTGACGGTTCTCAAATAATAATAAATGATTTTACTGGAAACAAACTTACTTTCTTAGATCCAAATCAGTCTGATGACAATGTTAACTATCTGAGTATCCCTTCTCCTATGGATGACTCTGTAACTGCTGATTTTGCAATTGATGCCGATGACAATGTTTGGTTTACAAATTGGTTATATCAGCAAGGTGGAGTACTAGTAAAATTTAATCAAAATGGATATCTTGAATCTGTTGCAAATTCAGATGAGAAATTCCTTCCACTTCTTGACTTTATTGAAACCTACCAATTACCTGTAGCATTGCTTACTCCTAACGGTGCAGTCTTTGGTGATGATGGAACTCTTTGGATGGCAGACACCACGTCTTCTTCCTTCTTTAGCTTTAATCCTATATCTGAAGAATTTACACAATACACTACAGCAGTTCCACTACAAAGTACATTTGGTAATCACACTGGAATTGTTAAAACTCCTATTTCTAGACCATATTGGATTGAATCTGATGATCAAGGAAGAATAGTTTTCAATGAACAAACTGCCAATAATATTTCTGTAATGGATCCTAAATCTCACACTCTTGTAGAATACCATGTACCTTCAAAGAATCCGTATTGGGCAGACTGTGATCCTGGAAATGGTGTGATTGATGATTGTGGCGTAGCACAAATTTTTGATTTCACCATCAATGGTGAAAAAATTTGGTTTACTGAGTGGGTTGAAAACAATATTGGTGTAGTTGACACTACTGTTCCTCTCCCTCTTGAAATTCAGTTGCAATCTAATTCATTAATAATTTCTTCTGGAAATTCACAAGAATTTGATTTTACTATATCTTCTAAATCCGAAGAAAATCTATCCAGTGTTTCATTAATCTCCTCTTCTACACATGACTTTTTGGATGTTGTTTTAGATAATACGTCTAATTCATTCCAACTAGATTCTGGCGCATCTCGCCCAATTTCTGTCATACTTGCAGTGTCTGATGATGCAATACCTGGAACATACAAAGTTCTACTTGGTGCACAATTACCTGATATTGCAATTAGCAAATATGTTACAGTGACAATAGAGTGATACCTGATATCGATTCACAAATAGGCATTTCTGTATATAGTACAAAATTTTCTGGTATTGGAGGAAAAATTAGAGTTGTACCTGAAGATTTTCAAGTATCTGAATTACTTTCTGAAAAAATAAAAAATAATATCAATGATCAAAATGGTTATGCTGTCTATAAATTAAAAAAGAAAAAAATTGATACAAATCATGTCTTATCTGGAATTTTTAGACAAAAAGGAATTCGTCTCAAATCTCTTGGACTAAAAGATGCATCAGCAATAACAGAACAATTTGTGTGCTCTTTGACTAAGGGAAAATCAATAGATAATTTCTCCAGTGACAAATACTCTCTTGAAAAACTCGGATATGTGAAAAAACCTCTATCAAAAAAGGATATGGTTGGAAATCATTTTAAATTGAAAATTTCTGACTGTCAAAACGGTTTAGAGTCGTTTACAGAATATAACAAAGTTCTTAATTTTTATGGATACCAGCGTTTTGGCTCAAAAAGACCTGTGACTCATCTTATTGGCAAGGCAATATTGCAAATGGATTTTGAGAAAGCAATTGACTTGATTCTGTCATTTACCTCTTCTCATGATTCTGCAGAAAATAATGAAATTCGTGAAAAACTATCTGATAAGGCAAATTATGAACGCTATTTTGATCAAGTTCCGATTCAGATGGATATTGAGAGAATAGTTCTAAAAGAAATGATTGATCATGGTGATTCTATACGTGCAATCAGAGCCATCCCTGTTTCTTTAAGGCGCTTTTACATTCAGGCTTACCAATCTTTTATTTTTAATCAATCCCTTAGTGCTGCATTTTTGGATGGTGAAAATCTTTTTGAGGCTCAATCTGGTGATGTTTGTTTTGATCATAATGGAATTATTGGAAAATATGTCAAAGGACTGGATCAGAATTTGGCATTGCCCTTTGTTGGCTATTCCTATTACAAAAAAACAAGATTTGATTTTCAAATTTCTAAAATACTGGAACAAGAAGAAATTTCTCCCAAAGATTTCTTCATAAAGGAAATGCAAGAAGTTAGCAGTGAGGGTGGCTTTAGACAATCTGCTATTCATTGTACTGATTACTCTTCACATGAAAATATTGTGGAATTCTCATTGTCTAGAGGATCCTTTGCAACAATCTTGTTAAGAGAGATTATGAAACCTGCCGACCCTATTATTGCTGGTTTTTAAGATATACTTTACAAAGACACTCTTTAGATGTCCTTATGTTGGTCTAAAGAAAATATAATCTAGTTGGAAAAGGCATACATGTTGATCAGTTGTGAGGTCGGAGAAGAACAATCTCTCTATTCTCAACTCAAAGAATCCCTGAAATCAAAAATTGTTTAATTACTTTTGGTAATTATGATGTTGTAGCTGAGTTTGTAGTAGATTCTTCTCAAATTAATGAAATAATTACATCTAAGATAAGAAAACTCAAAAACATTAGAAGTACTGTGACTCTACGTGTCACAAACTAGTTTTTTTTGAAAATTATTATCCCTATACTCAAAATAATAATTCCAAGAATTGCCATTTGCATTCCATATGTGACCCAGTTTGGATTTGAATACATGAATGATGATTCTGGACCTATGATTGAATGCCCTTGGAGGTGGAAAATTACGCCAAAAATCGTTATTATTATTCCTATAATTGCTAGTGTTTTTCCACCTTTCATGAAACTTTTCATTTTTTCTAGTAAAAAAGGGTAAACAGAATTGATAATTTGAGCAAATGATTTTCGGATTTGGTTTTTAATTATTTTCTTATGATGAAATAAAATGTATAATTGGAGTGATTATAAAGAACCTTCTAGTCACAGTCATCTTGGATTAATCTTATTTGGTTCTTCTGCCTCGCTTGCAATAATCTTATTTTTGATATTTCACCCTCAAATTGAGTCTATTAACAAAGAGTCTCCCATTCTAATCAATATCATGTTTTTTCCTGCAATGGCTGTAGGATTTCTTTATGGTGTTAGGATAACTGAAAGGGCTGTAAAACCTTCTGAAATACGTAGTCCGATTAAACGCTCTATTGTAAAAATTTTCTTGTTCTTTTTTGTCATTGGGGGTATGTTCAGCTCTGTTAATTTTGCAATTAATGGTGGAAGTATAATGCCTGATATTGCAATACTTGATGACGGCTTGTTACCTTGGTTAAATAATTTCGTCACTGCAAACGGTGGTGCAACATTTTTGATTATTACAAGCATTGGTTTGATGGCCGGTGCAACTAAACGAATTGTTGGAATGAACTCCGGATTTCTAAATCGAATGATAACCTTTGTCGGAACTTTTGTATTTTTCACAATGCTTGTTTTGAGTTTCACAAAATCAGACCCCACTTCATCTGGAGTCTTTTTGTATACCTTTTATCAGGCAGGAATTGTTGGCGGAGCATTCTTTGCAATGAATCGTCTTACTAAAAATCAAAATATGCTAGAAGATTTTTCTAATGGATTTTAATCTATTTTTCAAGATCTACATAAATTCCTGATGCTTGGTTATTGATTCTATCCCAATATTTTTCACAACCATCTGTCTTGAAATCATTCTTTTTGCACTCATTAAAATGAGCAGTATGTTCTCTTGATATGTTATCTGATAATAACACATCATCTGCAGTAAAGAGTGCAATTATGCCAATTGCTGCTAAACTTGCAGCTACTACTATCATCGAATACCCAACTTTTGCATAATTGTGAGGCTCTTTCATTTATGGAAAATCAATAGCTCTTGAATTTAATCTTTTCAAGCTGAATATCTGCGATCAATTTCTGGCACTAGTGGATTTTTTTAGAAAAGATGAAAAGAAAGTACTCGAAATTAACTGCATTGAGCATACAAATCCTCCAATATGAGTTTCTTGGACCTATTCCTCTTGAGGAATGGGGGCCCCCGATGGAGAAATTGATCTATTTAATTCTCTCACGAGAGAAAGAAAAATTCAATGTTCTTTTTATTGGTGACTGTGAAAAGACTGATGACAAGTCATTTTTTGTTCAACATCAAAGTTACAAATGCTGGATTGATAATTCAGGATCCGAAAAATCATTACATCTGGCAATATTGCCTTTGTTTGATTCGAGTACTCAATATCGAGAAAATATAATGAATAAAATAATTTCTAACTACAAGCCTGCTTGCAACATTGCTATTCTTCCTGAAAAAAAACCTGATTATGTTGTAAGAAAATCTGAAAATGTAAATCAAGACACAGAAAAAACCGTGTGTCTTTGCTGTGGGGCTAAAATGTTACCTGAACAAATTCTTGAAAAATCCACTCTGTTTAGATGTACTGGTTGTGGATTAAGTGACACTCGTATTACTTGACTTTATTTTGAACATCAAATAATTGCAGAGTCAATAAATCTAATGCTTTTTTTAAATGCTGGAATTCATTTATTGAATGTATTTGACCTTCAATCAAAGCTCTTTGAATTTTAATTGAGTTTTTTTCAAATTCATTTGATGCTACAATTTCCATGGCGTTAAGCTTTGATAACAAATTATCTAAATCTTTAATCATTTCATCTGATGGTTTATGTTTGTCCATGATAATCTAAAATAATTTTAATATATGAATTGTTATAAAAGATCCTCATCAATTTCTTGGATAGGATCTAAATATTGCTGACATGTACATGATGGAATCTGACATTTCCCTGCTTTCATTAACGAATTACTTTTTTCATTGTTGCTATGTGCTTCATTTGTATGATGGCATCGATTACAATTCATATCAAAAACCGGTTTCACTGATATTTAAGCCCAATATTATGGAATTAGAACTGCCCTAGCTTCTATTTCTGAATCTTTTAGTTTTTTGAGTGCTTCATTTGCTTGTTCTAGTGGAAATATCTGGGAGATTACCTCTAATTTTTTTTCATCACAAATTTTTATGACCTGCTCCATGTCTTTTGTTGAGCCTATCAATGTTCCACGAATTGTTTTTTCCTCAAATGCCATAAACGTTGGATTTTTCCCTACTGTTGCAATTACAATCAGCCCTCCTTTTTTTACTGATTTAATTGCAGTATCAGTTACAATATCAGCTGGTGCAAAGACAATCGCCGCATCTAAGAGACCGTGTTTTTCTTTTAACTTGTCTAGAAACTCTTGTTGATCTTCAGAAAAAACTATTGCATCTGTTGCCCCTAGTCTTTTTGCAACGTCTAGATGTTTCTGAGATCTAGAAAAAGCAATAATTTTGCAATTTTCTACTTTGGCAAATTGTACTGCCATATGACCTACTCCTCCAATTCCGAAAATTCCGATTTTTTTATTTGGTTTAGGTTCTGCAGCTTTTACTGCTTTGTATGATGTAATTCCTGCACAAAATAACGGAGCTGCATATTCTGCTTTCATGTTGTCTGGAACTTTTGTCGCAAAGTCCTCCGTTACTGTAACATATTCTGTATATCCCCCTTTAGTTGATTCTCCTAGGATTATTGATGATTCACAGAGATACTCTTTTCCTTCTTTACAGTATTGGCATTCCTGGCAAGCTTCTAACAATGGAGTGATTCCTGCCCTGTCTCCGACTTTGAATTTTGTGACATTGTCTCCGATTTCAACTACTTTGCCCACAACTTCGTGTCCAGGAACTGTTGGGAGTGCTGGCGGAATTCCGATATTTTGCCAATCTCCTTCTATTCCATGTAATTGTGAATGACAAACTCCGCAGGCTTCGATTTTAATTAGAATTTCATTGGGTCTTTTAATTTCATGTCTGTCAATTTGGGTTAGTTTCAATGGATTGGTCTCAATTTTTGCGCATTTTTCAAGTACCATTGCGCGCATTTTTTCCATGATTTAAAAAATTATTTGTTGAATTTTAAGATTCGCTCATTAGAAAAATAAAGGACTATCACACAATTCCATTATGGCTGAAATTACGGATGAAGATCGTGAAAGGGTAAAACTGTTGCAAATAGTGACAAGTTCAAAACATGAATTCAAAAAACTTTCTTTAGAACAATTAAAAAGATTACAAGAATTAGTTGAAAAAAAAGATTACAGTCATGATAAAAAAGCTCACAAATCCAAAGTAAAATTACTTGGAAAAATCAATGTTAGAATTTATGAGTTAACTGAAGGCAAGGGAATTTGGGGATAATCCAATTAGGTACAAATATCATAACGAATATGATCATTTGTGGTAAAAAATCATCTTGCGTCTGAAACAAGTCCATATCTCCTTCAGCATGTAAACAATCCTGTTGATTGGTATGGTTGGAATGAGGAATCATTAAAAAAAGCAAAAGATGAAAACAAGCCAATCTTTCTTAGTGTTGGATATAGTTCATGTCATTGGTGCCATGTCATGGCTCATGAGTCGTTTGAAAATCAAGATGTTGCTGAATTTATGAATGCAAATTTCATTAATATCAAAGTTGATCGAGAAGAACGACCTGACATTGATGACATATATCAAAAAGTCTGTCAGATTGCAACAGGTCAAGGAGGTTGGCCTTTGAGTGTTTTTCTTACTCCTGATCAAAAACCATTCTATGTTGGAACTTATTTCCCAGTTCTGGATTCTTATGGACGTCCAGGGTTTGGAAGTATTTGCAGACAACTCTCCCAAGCTTGGAAAGAAAAACCTAAAGATATTGAAAAATCTGCCGAAAAATTTCTTGGCGCATTAGATAAAGCCGAAACGATTCAAATTCCATCAAAATTAGAAAGGGTTATTCTTGATGAGGCTGCAATGAATCTATTTCAATTGGGAGATGCAACATATGGTGGATTCGGTTCTGCTCCAAAATTTCCAAATGTTGCAAATGTTTCTTTTCTTTTTAGATATGCAAAACTTACTGGATTAACCAAATTCGCCGAATTTGCGCTCAAAACCCTCAAAAAAATGGCAAATGGGGGAATATTTGATCAAATTGGAGGTGGTTTTTCTAGATATTCTACTGATGCAAAATGGCTAGTTCCACATTTTGAAAAAATGCTTTATGATAATGCTTTGATTCCAGTAAACTATGTTGAGGCATTTCAAATTACAAAAGATCCTTTTTACCTTGAAGTTTTACAAAAAACTCTAGATTTCGTTTTACGTGAAATGACTTCTCCTGAGGGTGGGTTTTATTCTGCATATGATGCTGATTCTGAAGGTGTTGAAGGGAAATACTATGTATGGAAGAAAAGTGAGATCAAAGAAATTCTTGGGGATGATGCTGATTTGTTCTGCCTATACTATGATGTAACTGATGGTGGAAATTGGGAGGGAAATAATGTCTTGTGTAATAATCTGAACATATCTACAGTTGCTTTTAATTTTGGGCTTTCTGAAACTGAGGTTAAAAAAATAATTAATTTATGTTCTGAAAAATTATTAAAAGCTCGTTTTTCTAGGATTCCTCCTGGATTAGATGACAAAATTTTAGTTTCTTGGAATTCTTTAATGATCACTGCGTTTGCAAAAGGTTATCGTGTTACAGGCGATATGCGATATCTAAACGCTGCAAAAAACTGTATTTCTTTTATTGAAAACAATTTACTTTCTGATGATAAATTATTACGAACATACAAAAACAAAACTGCAAAAATTGATGGATATTTAGAAGATTATTCTTATTTTATCAATGCATTACTTGATGTGTTTGAAGTTGAACCTGATGAAAAATATCTGCAACTGTCTTTGAAATTAGGTCATCATTTAGTTAATCATTTCTGGGATTCTGAAAATAACAGTTTCTTTATGACTTCTGATGATCATGAAAAATTGATTATTCGTCCAAAGAGTAACTATGATTTGTCTTTACCTTCTGGAAATTCTGTATCTGCTTTTGTCATGCTTAGATTGTATCACCTGTCACAAGACCATGCTTTTCTGAAAATTGCTACGAAAATTATGGAATCTCAGGCACAAATGGCTGCAGAAAATCCCTTTGGCTTTGGGTATTTGCTAAATACAATTCTAATGTACGTTGAAAAACCTACTGAAATCACCCTCATTAACACTGAAAATTCCAAAATATGCGAATCACTTCTTTTGGATTATTTGCCAAATTCTATTTTAATAACTATTCATAATGCTTCACAATTGGAGAATCTTTCAAAATATCCTTTCTTTGCAGGAAAATCTTTTGAAGACAAAACAACTGTTTTTGTTTGTAAGGATTTTGCTTGTTCTTTACCCCTTTACACTCTTGATGAAATTCAATCAAATCTTTAGTTCTTTTTTAAATCCACTTCGATGATATTTCCGACTTGTGGTCTTCCCATGTTGTCATATCTTGACTTTGGCATTGCAATTGTGATCTGAGTCTGCTGATATGATTTGATATTTACTGTTGGCTGTGCTTGTAAAATTGCTTCTAATAATGGCATTACTTGCTCTTTAGTTTCTGAATCTAGTTTTTTTGAAACGTTCTCAATTATCATCTGTTTTTGAGATATTGGCTCAGTTGAAATATTTTCAATCAAAGTTAATTGAACCATCTGACCGTTATCTACTATTTGTGTAATTTTAAATTCATTTGTGTCTGGCATGTGAAATGATCTGTTTCCTGATGATTTATCTTTAACGAATTGAAAAATACAATGCAACTACTGCTGTGACTACTGCTGCAGATACTCCTAACCCAAAGATTATTTTGCTTCCATCCACTTTCATAATTTTTACTAAAAATAGTTGGAATTAAACCCTGCTGATTTTCTTCATTTTTAAAATTTATTCACTGATGATTTCTACGTAAGTGTTTTAATAGAAAATTTGCTATGTCTATTATCGCATACTAACTGTATTCATACACCTGCGATAGTACCGCGTCCAACAGGAGTCATAAAGAGTGTCCATTTGGGCACTCTTTTTAATTAAAATCACTGTCTGTCTGATTTTCATGCTCTTCTTCTTTCTTATGTGTCTCTGGTTTTGGAGGATCAAGGATAGCTTTTTTGATTAATGCCGCACGCTCTTTTATTATCTGATTAAATTCTCTCATGTCGTCTAGCCCTGGTGTCTGTTGTTGATTTTGATATGCTTGTAAAAATCCAGAATATACACATCCTGTGATTATTCCAAATGCTGTATCTGGAACTGATTCTATTTCAGGAACAAAGTTTTCTGCTATTTGCTTGTAAGATTCTGATTCATTAATGTAATAGTCTACTAGGCTGTCTATGAAATCTCTATTTTCCTTTGAAATTGCCATCTGTTTTTTCTTAATTTCCTAGTTTATTTAATTGTCTTTGATTAATCGTTTATTTATTCATAAATCGGTTTGATGGTGTTGTGGAAATTAGAATCAGATGAAGGTTTTTTTCGAATATATGATTCAAAAAAACTCATTGCAGGATATTTTGATCCTGATTATGGAGATGTTTTCTCAAAAGATAACTCTGAAGAAATTATTTCGTCTATGATAAAAAATCATGAAAAGATCTCAGGTGGACTCTTGATGATTCCCTGTGTAAAATTTCGATTATTTGATACTGATTTGGATACCTCTTTGGAAAATGTAGAAGCGCAAGTACTACGGGTGAATGCTCATTTACAAAAATGGAAGAATTTCCTATCTGAAACTAATCGTCAATCTCATTCGATCCGAATATCCCATACTGATCAGGACATGTTAACCATCACATTTCCAATAGTTTTTTCAAAACCCACTCCTCTTGAAAAATTATCCTTACTTGAGGAACTTTTCGAAACTTTGGAATTGTTGCAAAAATCTAGTTTGCTGTGATCCTGTTTGTTTAAGGAAGGTGGTCTTTTTTCCATTTTTCAGCTTCATTTATGCAGTTAAACCACTTGACTTCTATGTTGTCTGAGTCAAATTCATTTACTTTATTTTTAAATTCGATGTCACATTTGTTTTTCATATTTTCTGAAATCTGAATTACTTTTTGTTTGAGAACATTATCTGGTGGAGAAAATTTGTCATCTTCATTAAATTCTACTATTCCTGATTTAGCTAGCTGAAATTCAACCAATCCTAAATTTTCATATTCATAAGCTTCTTGAATTTGTGTATCTGATCTTACTTTTGCTGATTCATCCCCTGTTGAAATCCATTTGATATATTCAATATCGCTTTTTAATTGAGTCTCAGATGAAATCTTGAACAATTCTACAGAACTTTCAAATAATTTTGATGGTGACAACTGATCATATTTGGAAATGATTTTTTCAAATTCTGTTACATGTTTGTCATAGTATTCCAACAATTCTTCTTTAGTAATATCTCCTTCATCCCATTTGATTTTTTCAGAATAAAATTTTGTTTGCAATTCTGCAACGTCTTGTTGAATTTGTGCTAATTCGTTACCGAATTGAAATCCTTTCTGCTTGGTCTGTTCTGCTGAATAGTTGTATGCAATTATTGATAAAATGATTATAATTCCTATTATGGCAATTGTGATGTTTTGTATTTTGTTTTTTTTCAAAGATAATCTATGTAATTCCCATTCTCGTCTAACTTTAATTCAATTGTTAATTCTGTACCGCTGATAAAAGAATCGTTTCTTGTAGTTCTCACTCTTCCTACTACCAACTCATATGGCCAAATTTCTACAACTATTGAACCGACTTTGGCAGTTGGTGTCTCTGTAATTTCCATATCTTCACGTTTAACGCCATGTCTTTCAAGCATGTGTATGGCATGATCTAAAAGTGGCTTTGGATTATTGTAATTTAACACCCATACTGGTGCTTCGTAATCAATTTTCTGCAATTTGAAACAATCCTGAATTTACTCATATAACAATTATTCGGGAACTATTACATTTAATGTCATTGTACTTACAACTCTGGATAGTTTTCTAATAGTTGAAATGACTTTTTCAAATTCCTCTTGATTGTCTGTCTTTACTTCTGCAATTACATCATATGCACCAAAAGTTAGATATGCGTTAGTAATGTCTTGCATTTGCTTTAATTCATCAACGATGTATTCCTCGGCTCCCAGATCACAATTTAATAAAATGAATCCTTTATGCATTGTCTGTTTATGATTATGGAGTTCTTGTCTTTAAGTTTTCTAGTGTTACCATCTACTGCGTCCGCCGTAGCTATTTCTATTACTGTCTGAGTCTCTTCTTTTTCGAGTTCTGTCATCTCTTGGATTGCTGCCTCTGTCTGATCTTCTATATCCTCCTCCTCTAGAATAATTAGATCTGGATTGGCCTCCATATCTTCTTGATGGGGTTTGTCTTTTCAGTGGATCTGGAATTGAAATTTGTATTCCCATTTCTTGATTTAAATCTCTAATTGGTACTTTGATTTGGCGCTTGATTAGATTCCAATCTCCTACTGATGAATATGATACAAATGTAACGGCTTTACCTTTTGCACCTGCTCTGGCGGTTCTTCCAATTCTATGAAAGTATGCCATCTCTTGATTTGGTACATCATAATTAATCACTAATTCTACTCTTGGAACATCTATTCCTCTTGATGCTACATCTGTTGCTACAAGAATGTCTGCTTTACCACTTCTGAATTTTCCCATTGATTGCTCTCTTCTATGCTGTGACATGTCACCTTCAATAGCAACTGCATTGAATTTTTCTTGATGGAGGAATTTTGCCACATCACGAGTTCTGTATTTTGTAGAACAAAATACTATGCTTTGACCTTTTGTTGGTTTTATGAAATCAAGTAGGTATTTGAATTTGTCTCTGTCTTTAATCACTAAATATGATTGGTCTATTCCTTCTCCGCTGAGATCATCTGCATCTAACAAGAATTGTTTTGGATTCTTTAGATATTCCTCAGACAATCTCAAAATTTCTGTTGGCATTGTTGCTGAAAATAATGCCATCACTCTGTCTTCTGGGGCTAAATCCAAAATAAATGAAATATCGTCCACAAATCCCATATCTAACATGGTATCTGCTTCATCTAGAACAATATGTGAGATATCTCTGAGTTCTATTGATCCTCTTTTGAGATGATCTATCAATCTACCTGGTGTTGCTACTACAATTTCAACTCCTCTATGGAGTACATCTAACTGAATTCCCATTCCTTGTCCTCCGTAGACTGTAGCTATTTTGATTCCTGTATATTTTCCAAATTTCTTGATTTCATCGCTGATTTGCATTGCAAGTTCTCTTGTAGGTGCCATTATCAATCCCTGAATTCCTTGTTTGGGTTGAATCTCTTGCAACATTGACAATGCAAATGCTGCTGTTTTTCCAGAGCCTGTATGAGCTTGTCCCACTACATCTCTACCTGAAAGTAACACTGGAATTACTGCTTCTTGAATTGGGAATGCTTCTTCAAAGCCTTGATCAGTAATTCCTCTTAGTATCTCGTCGCTTAATCCTAAATCTTGAAATTTTGTCATTTTGTTTTTTTCTCTTTGGCAATGACGAAAAAGCTCATTGCCCACTCGTCATTATTCTGATACATGATCCCACCTTATGTCTAATAAACGCTTGTTATTCTTTATGCATCCAATTGAGCATCAATGATTTTTTTGAAACTCTCAAATGGCTGGGCTCCTTTTAATTCAACATATCCTACAATATCATTTCCAACAAAGAATCCTGGTGTTCCTGAAACTCCGTATTCTCTTCCATCATCAAGATCTTTTTTAATTTCTGGAATGAATTTTCCACTAGAAAGACATGAATCAAATTCTTCTTGATCTAATTTCATATCTGTTGCATATTGATTGAATAATGATAATGCATCCACAGTATCTAGTTTATTCCATTCGTTTTGTTTTTCAAACAATGTATCATGCATCTCTCTGAATTTTCCTTGTTCATTTGCACATTCAGCTGCAACTGATGCAGGTAATGCATTTGGATGAATGCTTTGTATTGGAAAATCTCTAAAAACCAATTTTACTTTTCCTTGTTCGATATATTCTTCAAGAATTAACGGTAATGTCTGGGTATGGAATCTTGCACAAAATGGACATTGAAAATCTGAAAATTCCACAATTGTAATTGGAGCGTTTGGATTTCCTATGATGGGATCATCATCTGTTGAAATTTTTACAGGTGCTGATGGTTGTTTTGTGGGCAATTGATTTTGCAATAATTCTAATTCTAATTTTGCTATTGCATCATCAAGATCTTCTTCTGAAATTTGATTGAAATTTGATGTATATGATCCTGCAAAGAATGCTGCAACTCCTACTAAGATAATTATCATTACTATCATTCCATTAAACGTAGATTTCTTCACTGATACTTTTTGATTAGGTTCTTCCTCAAAACTCATTTCAATTCATTGAACATTCAGCATACTTAATCGTATTGCCAAATTTTGGCTAAAGACCGATTTAAAAATTTGAAAAGCCAATGACGGGATCTGAACCCATGACCTATTGATTACAAATCAATTGCTCTACCAGGCTGAGCTACATTGGCACGAAGTAAAATGAAATTTTTGACGGTTTAAAGTGTTACCTGTGGTTCATTTCAAAATGATCTTTATTCGAAAATCGCTAAATTCGCCGTCAATTTATAATAATCCTATATTTTGATACCTCATATGAGATACATCGAACCTACTAGAGTCAAGGTTTTGATGATGATGTTTTTTGCAACTGGTTCTATTGGTATTGTTATTGGGTTATCTCCAATTGCTGGACCTCAACAAACTCTTATGGTTACTTTTATGGGTGTGATAAACATAGGGCTGGGTGCGTTCTTTACCTTCATTCTCTTGACTCAGATTCAGAAAGAACCTGATAAAAGAAAGAAAAAGAAAAAATGATTAATTCTATATCTCATTTGAAAATGCTTTTGTCATGTCCAATTAAAGTATAAATAATAACTATCTTTCATGAATTCAGAAATGCTAGATCTAGTTGCAAAGAATTTGTTTCTTACTAAAGGCAAAGGCGTTCATGAAGACAGATTGACTAGTTTTGAATATGCATTACGTGATGCAGGAATTGCAGGAACTAACCTTGTTTTAATTTCCAGCATATTTCCTCCAAAAGCAAAACTAATTTCTAGAAAAGAAGGGTTGAAAAAAATTTCACCTGGGCAAATCTTGTTTACTATTTATTCTAAAAATCAGACAAATGAACCTCATCGAGTATGTTCTGCATCTGTGGGTCTTGCTCAACCAAAGGACAAAGCACGATATGGATACTTGTCTGAATATGAGGCATTTGGACAAAATGAAATTCAAGCAGGAGATTATGCTGAAGATATTGCAGCACAAATGCTTGCATCTTCTTTAGGAATTCCTTTTGATGCTGATAAGGCATGGAATGAAAAAAGGCAGCAATGGTTAATTTCTGGAGAAATCTACAAAACTCATAACATTACTTCAGCTACTAAGGGTGACAAAGATGGAAAATGGACGACCGTCTTTGCAGCAGCTGTTCTTTTATTGTAATTATTTTTTGTATCCTTTAAGATAAAATAAAGCAGCAGCTATTGCAACTATTGTAATTATAATTACAACTAAAATTGATTCGTCAAATTCTTGTTTTTCTTCTAACATGCTATCTCCACCAAGTGAAAATTTTAATTCGTTACTGCTCACGGTTGTTTCTTTACCGAAAATGTATTTTCCTTGAATCATCTGTCCTTCTTCAGGATCAAAAACCCAGCCTTTTTTTGTAATGTCTATTGGAATTTTTTCATTATCTATTATCTGAGTTGGAATGATATTTCCTCTCACATCTGAAATGTTTGTGTTTTCAGATGAAAGAATTGCTACTTGAACTATTGAATTTAGAGGGTAAAATCCTGTTGAGAAATACTCTGATCTTTTCAGTTCATTTGTCTTTAACAATTCTAGTGGATTGATTTTATCGATACTTGGTGCGATTTCAGAATATGTTGTTGACACTCTTAATTGAAGCAATGATTTACTGCCTGATGGGATTATGGAAAATGTCATTTTTGCATTTTCATCTGTTGAAAGATTTTTTGCTGCATCATAAAATCCTCCCGAATCTCTGATGGTTTTTGGAATTAAAATTGCTGAGATTTTTTCATACATTGAATCGGTGTCTTCCATAGGCATGGTATATGCTGCAGAAACTGTTCCTTTGCCTGAAACCACTCCTGATGTTTGCAGTGCTGTATTTGTTTCATCGCTGGGCTGAATAAACGTAGAATGCAATTTTGCTTTTGTATCAAAAATGTCGTTTATCTCATCAATAAATTGCTCTGATATTTTCAATGTTGAATTTTGAATTTTTAAAAAGTTGGTATCTTCTGGATTTCTTTTTACATTAATCAAAATACATGATTCCCCATTAACCCCTAGAACACATTTGTCTTGATTTGTAATTATGACTGCTGAAATATTTTCATTTTCTCTAATTCTTTGTTCTAATTCTGTTGGAATTTTAATTTCTTGAATGCTAGTACTTTGTAATGTGATTGATGATGTTACAATTTGTGTAATTCTTTTATCTATGATAACTTGTGCCGTCTCCTGAAATGTTGCAAGGCCTATTTCTTGGGAATATGCATAATTTACTGAAATTCCGACTAATGCAATAATTGCAAAGAAAATAATTTTTTGCTGCATAGGCTGTGTTTCTATATGTGAAATTATTAAATTTACTCCTGTTTTGTCTATGTCTTGTTTCTCAACTTGATCCTTCTTCATTTTTTGTAAAATACGTGATATCTGGTAACTAATATTTCCCATTAATCCAATTATCTGGATAGTATGGCATTAATTCCTGTTCTAGTGGATCTTTTTCTTCATCCTGTAATTCAACTAGTTGCCGTTTTGAGTGCATTTGGTATTGGATTGTTTCAAGGAATAATTCTCGGTAGGGCCATACTTGTCAGATTCCCACGTTTACAAAATCGTGTTAAAACTGTCTCTGTTACAATGTTTATTCTATTTTTGACCAATGCAATTTTGAGTGTTCCTCGCTTTGCTTCTCCTGAAAAAATTACTCTTTCAAATCTGTCTGCAAGCAGTCCTGGCGAAATCATATCTTCACTTTTTTTAATTTTTGGAATGAATACTGGCTTTTTGACAGTGTTGGCAATATCTGTGACCGTCATGAGTTTTGTCATTTTGAAATTCACAAATCTTACTGGTATAACAAAAGGATTTGTTTTCTTTTTCAGTGCCCTTTTGTTGATATTGACTGCTGTGAGTAGATTCACTGATCTCACTCCTAGCACTTTTGAAGTTTTACTGTATTTTCTTTATCAGTTAGGAATTACTATTGGAATTTTGGCAGGCTCTATCAGAAAGATAAAGCCTAAGAAATTAGACTAAATAATTTCAAACGTTTAAATCAGATCATCATTGTATTTGAAATGACATCGAATTCAAACCGTTCGGGGAACAAGCTGGCAGTCCATGCGTTGGACTGTCAGCCCCATTTATTCTAAAACTAGTTTAATGAAGATAGTGTCTTTACTTGGTCTCTGACATAATCAAATCCTTCTTGCCAGAATTTTTGACTAGATATATCAAATCCATATTCTGAAAGAAGTTTTTCTGGTTTCTTTGAACCTCCTGCTGCAAGAATGCTGATGTATGCTGGAACAAAGTCCTTTCCTTCTTTTTTGTATCTTTGAAATAGAGACAGAGCTAGTAAGTTACCAAATGAATATGCATAACAGTAAAACGGTGTGTGATAAAAATGAGGAATACAACTCCACTCAATTGCAAAGTCATCTGTTAAACTAATAGAATTTCCAAATTGAACTTTGAGATTATTCAAATATGTTTTTGATATTTCATCTATCGTTGTACCTTCTCCTATCTGTTTATGAGCGTCTACTTCAAATATTGTGAAAAATGATTGTCTCAGAATTGTTGCATATAGATCATCTATTTTCTCTGATAGCATCACTTTCTTTTCATTATCTGAAATTTTGTTAGACAAATTATCATACAATAATAATTCCGAAAACGTTGATGCTGTTTCTGCTAGAGGCAATGGTGCATCTTGAACAAGAATTGACCTATCTTGTGCTGCTTGACTATGCACAGCATGACCTAATTCATGTGCCAGAGTAAATACGTCTCTGGATTTGCCTGTAAAATTTACCAATACATAAGGCGTGATTTTTGGCGAAAGCGTACTGCAAAATGCTCCATCTCGTTTTCCATGTCTTACTTCTGAATCGATATGGTTCTCATTGAATACCTTTCCAGCATATTCTTCTAGCGTGCTGCTGAATTTTCCCAATGATTCAAAAACTAATTTTACTGATTTGTCATATGAATAATTTTTCTCTTTGATGTTTGCTGCTGCAGGTGCATACAAATCATACCTTCGTAATTTTTTCATGTTTAGCATCTTTGCTTTTTGAATGAAAAATTTCTGAAAAACAGGCGAGTTTCTTTTACATACTGCAAGTAATGATTCTATAGTTTTATCATCTACATCGTTTCCTATGTTTCTCATTGAAATTGGTGACTTGTATCCTCGAATTTCAATACCCTCATCTTTCCAATTAAGAACTATGTTCTGATATATTTCTCCAACGACTCCTTTGTTATCAGAATATTTTGAAAGAATAGTTTTGTATGTTGTCTCCCTAATTTTTGGATTGTTGCTTCTAACATAATTTGTAAGTTCTTCTCTTGTCATTACTTTTGTTTTATTCCCAATTTTCATTTTATATTCAAAAGAATTAGTAATCTTGTCATACAGTTTTACAAGTGCAGATATTCCGGTCACATCTAACGTGTTTATGATTCTCTCTTCTGGTTCACTTAATGCATATTTTGCAAATAGTCTTTTATGTGAAAGATACTCTGTAATTTCTCCTGCATCTTTCATTAGTCTTTTTGCATTTTTATCATCGACTTGGGTTTTCCACCACAAATCAAAAAACAAAATTTTATTTGATATTTCAGCACCAAGCTTAGACATTCTTGTCATTAGAGATGTTGCTTCGTCTGATTGTGTGTCTGAAGAATATGATAATGATGCATACCCTCCAACCTTATTCATGTTTTCAGAAATTTTCTCAATTTGATGAAGTATATTCATGAATTGCTTGGTTGACATTTTAGGATCTAATTTTGATTTGATCTTTTCAAAATTCTTTGCCTGGTTTTCTAATTCTCTAACTTGCTTTTGAAATGCTGGACTTTTTGGATTTTTTACTAGTTTTGTGAGATCCCATTTACCCAACTGATATGATGACATCTGAATTTGCTGTTTTGTAACTATTAAAAAATGAATATGTGTATTGTGGGTATTATTCTAAAAATTCTTGTTTTTGGTGTTTTTTGAGACTTTTTACCATCAAGTTGTAATTTTCAAAAATTTTGTTCCTAAAATTTGGACTCGATCTATTTCCAAAAAGTCACAAAATAAGTCGTTTATATAGGAAATCAATAGCATAAAAGAAGTAATCTTTATGGTTTTAGAAATTATCAACGCTGATTCGACATGTGGTCGTTGTGGAAAAAATTCTATGTTGACTGATAATGTAACTGGTGAAAGATTCTGTGGTAAATGTGGCTATGTAATCACTGAGACCCTGCAAGACTCTGGACCTGAATGGAGATCATTTTCAAAAGAAGGCGGAGCAGATCCGACTCGAACTGGAGCTCCTACATCCCTTGCAATGCATGATAGAGGACTTGCAACTATTATCAGTCCCATGAACAAAGACTCTTCTGGCAAACCTCTGACATCTACTATGAAAAGCACTATCGAAAGACTAAGAACTTGGGATAGTAGAAGTAAAGTAAATGCATCTTCAGACAAAAATCTCAGACAAGCATTAAGCGAATTATCCACATTAAAAGATAAACTCTCATTATCTGATGCAGTAATTGAAAAAGCATCATACATTTACAGAAAAGCACTAGAAAAAGGTCTTGTAAAAGGTCGTTCCATATCTGCATTAATTGCAGCTTCTCTTTATGCGGCATGTAGAGATACTGAGACTCCTAGAACTCTAAAAGATGTTTCAGATGCAGGTAACATTAAGAAAAAAGATATCTCAAGGTGTTATAGAATTTTACATCAGGAATTGGAGCTAAAAATGCCTGTTGTGGATCCTGTTCAATGTGTTGCAAGAATTGCAAGCTCTATTGGAATTACTGAAAAAACAAAACGTTATGCAGTTAAAGTACTCAAAGATGCACAAGCTCATGAGGAATCTGCAGGAAAAGATCCTATGGGATTAGCAGCTGCAGCATTATACCTTTCATGTGTTAAAAATGGTGAAGATAAAACTCAACGAGATATTGCAGAGGCTGCAAATGTAACTGAAGTGACAATTAGAAATAGATACAAAGGCTTGAGATTAGACCAAAATATGGATATGGTGGGAGGAAAATGAGAAAATGACTCAAACAAAGCCTGTAATTGCAATTGTCAATGTTGTTGCTTCTGCAACAATTGAACAAAAATTAGATTTGGTAGATATCACTAAAAAATTCCCTGCAGTTGAATATCATCCCGAACAATTTCCTGGTGCTGTATTTAGACTGAAAAATCCTAAAACTGCAACATTACTTTTTGGTTCTGGAAAGATGGTGTGTACAGGTGCAAAATCACAAGAACTGGCTGAGACTGCTGTGTTTGAGGTAGTCAAAATATTACGAAAAGGAAAAATCAAAATTAAAAACGATCCAATAGTGTCAATACAAAATATTGTATCTTCGATTAATCTTGGAGGCAAAGTCAATTTGGAGCAAGCCGCTAGAACATTACCTAGAAGTATGTATGAGCCAGAACAATTCCCTGGGTTAATCCATAGAATGCTTGATCCAAAAACGGTAATTCTCATATTTGCATCTGGAAAATTAGTTTGTGTGGGAGCAAAATTAGAAAAAGATGTTCATCGTTCTGTAAACCAAATTCATGCTTTGCTTGAAGAAAAAGGTTTAATGGTTTACGATTAGACTTTAATCTAAATTATTGAATCTCGAACATATTTAAATTAATAATATTTTTCATGAATATAACACCACTTCCAAATATTTTCTGGAACTGCTCGCATTACTGGATGTCCTGTTTCTTCAAAATGTTTTGTTGCATGTTTTCCAATAGATGAATCACAACAACCCACATGTCCACACGTTAAACACATTCTTAATGCAACAACTGGAAGATGTTCTTTTTCGCATTCTTCACAACTTTCTGTATTTTGAGACACCTTTTTTTCTTGGGAAAAATGCTCGCATTCTTTTGCCATGCTAATATTTTTTCAAAGTATCTTTGTATCTTTTTATCGATTCGATGATTACTGTTTTAGCTTCTTTTGCAGATTTCCATCCTATGATTTCTACTTTCTTTCCTTCCAAATCTTTGTAAACTTGGAAAAAGTGTGCAATTTCTGAACGATAATGATCTTCGATATCGGTAATGTCTGCAGTGTGTAGGTATCTGGGATCATTAGTTGCAACACAAATGATTTTGTCATCTAATTTTCCATCGTCCTTCATTTGAAGTAATCCTATTGGTCTTGCTTCAATTAAAATTCCTGGATATGTGGGGTTTGTAACTAATACTAGTGCATCTAATGGATCACCATCATCAGACAATGTCTGAGGAATAAGACCATAATCTCCTGGATAATGAAATGGTGAAAACAATACTCTGTCTAGTTTTATCATGTTGTGTTTTTTGTCGTATTCATATTTGTTCATGGATCCTTTGGGAATCTCCACAATGGCATTAATGATTTCGGGAATGTCTGTGCCTGGTTCTATGTCGTGCCAAAGATTCTTACTCATTTTCTAGCTCTTGGTTTGTATGTTCAGTATATGAATTCTATGAAAAAATTGTTCTTTTTTAGAAAATAGGTGTGTTTGGTAAGATGTTGATTATGCAAAATCACTCGTATTTGGAATGACTTTGTATATTTTTACAGTGTATTCTCCCTCAAACACATTTACAAATTCTCCTGTGTTGGAATCAAGATTTCTGACTCTGAATTTGTATTCATAAGAGCCATCTCCTTTTGCATCCACTTGTGCAAAGTGAACGGGATCCTCTCCTTTGTAAAATTGAATGATTATCGGATATCTTTCAGCTACGTCTGATGCCTCCCCTTTGACAAATCCCCATGGGAGTTTATTGTCTAAAGGAACATTCATTGTAGTAATTGTTTCTTCTAAACTGACTTTTTCATTAATTGGTGTTACAGTAATTTGATTGATCTCAGCAGATATCTCTCCTGGAATTAACATTACTCCAAATATTGTCATAACTGATGCAATTAACAAGACATCTGTTTTTACATTCATTTCATTCATAGTATTTCAAAGTCATTTAAAAAATTTATTACTAATTTATTCCAGTTTGACTGGATTATGGTAGTTCTTCCTCTAAATCACAACATGCTTTGTGAACCCATTGCTCTTTACTATTTTTTAGAATTTCTTTGCCTGTTTTAATGACATCGCCACATTCTGAGCATTTTCCATTAAATCTGGCCTTCATACCATTTTTGACATTTCTATCTAATTTTAATCAGGTTATTGACTAAATTTTGATTTTGAGATGCTTTGTAGCCCGAATTATGCCTAATTCTACTTTTTTGTCATATTCCCATGTGACATTTCTTGTTTTGGTCTTCTTTCTAGCATGAAAGTGTTATTTTCTGTCTTTGAAATCAAGGCCAAACACTCCTTTTCCCCCCTATCATATTTCTCATGATTTTTTACAAAATCTTTGATGGCCTTGAATATCATGTATGTGTCTAGATTTTCCTTATTCTTAAGAATTGTATCTATGAGGATTTCCTTGTATGTTTCTACTATCTTCCTTTGGTAAATGTTCATAAGATTATTTCGTCTTTTAGATTTTAATCATTGCTATTTCTTTATACTAAAATGAACTTTTGTTATTTTGGACATTTTAACAATTTAATTTTTGAAATAACATGCAGATGGTAATGTATGAAAATATGTAAATTTTAGTTTGGTCAAACAGGAGCCTGTTAGCATAAAACAACAGATGATTCTATCTGTACCTCTGTGGGCTAATTTCTATGCTTTTTACCATGTCTAAAAATTGGGAATATGTATTGCAAGAAATTTTGTTTTATTATCTGGTCTGTTGTCGCGAGTTGCTTCCGCCCTGATTCCTTGATAGAAAAGTTCCAATGGGTTCTCTGTCGTTTCCATCAAATCATTATCGTTAATCTTGATCTTCAATGTTGCAAGTCATGCGTGGTGGACCGTAATAAAGAACATTATTGTAGTGGACCGGATGGGAATTGACACTGTGGTGTCTCTTTTTTCTGTTCCATTGTGCCTAGAATTTGGTTTGATTTTAGTTTATTGAGATGATTGTTGATTATTTGGACAATTTAGATATTGGAACTTAGCAGATTCGAACCTGATATGATCTGCTGAATCTATTTTCATCCCTAAAACAATATCTGAATCCCCGTGAAGTTAAATCGAATCTTTTTCTAACTACAAAAAAGGTTCAGGCCTCTAAAGACCCGACACCATTGAGAAAATTTTTCTAATTGTGCCTGATTTCAGGCATGATGACAGTCAAAAAGACCCTGAAACTAATTGATTTTCTAATTGAATATGAGGCTAGGATGTACAATGGAATGAGTGATCCTACAAAATCCTGGAATATTGGAGATGATAGTTTTAGCAAATTAGTAAAGACCTTTCAGACTGTCATAAAGACAACATCCAAGTTTTGAATATTATCAAAAATGAACTAATTCCAAACTGTAAGCATCCAAAGAAGATGAGAGATAAAACTGCTGATGGGTAGTTGTATTGTATGAACTGTAATTCTGATCTTTAGGGATTAATATTTTAAATTAACATGAATCTTCTTGATGGGAAATAAAATAATTTTGTTCTCCACCATGAACTTTCAAAATTTGGTCTAAGTTCTGAATCAACATCTGCATCTATTCCTTCTTGTGCAGAATCATGCCATAATGTATAATCCAAAAAATCTTTTGGACCCAAATTACTCATAGGTCCAATTTTTACAATATGTGCAATATGATGTAATGATGATAATGCAGCAAGAGCGTTTAGAAAATTGTTTAAAGTACATTTTTCTAATCCTTCAGGCATGCTATGTTTTACTGTGGTATATGCTAACCACCATTCATTTTGTTTTTTTGTTTTTTTGAATGGTTGTAATATCTTGTTATTTTCTTTTAACATAACTTCTTGGTTTACTAACATTCCTTTAGAATCTAATTCTTTAAAATAATCTAAAAAATAATAATTCCTACTCTTTTTATGTTTGAATCCCAATTCTTCAGAAAGAATTTTTGACATTGATTCTATTTGGGGCCCAACTTCCAACATCATTGTTGCTAATTTTGGTGATTTTATTTTCCAATCATTTGAATGATAGGGAACAAATTCGTTAAAATGTATAAAGGAATTTTCTGTTGCATCATATAGTTTTTTCATTTGATATAATTTTTTGATAAATTGCAATCTTAACAATTATTCTTCTATAACATATTAACGATTTTGATACTGATTTTGTACCTATTTTCCTCAAATTGTTGCTGAATACTCTAAGTTAAGACATAATAGATTCCATGTTTTTGAAGATGATATGAACATATTATTCTGTGTTTTCTTATCGTTTTGTATTTCATTCTTTATTGTTGGTAATGTATATGCCGAAGAGGATGATGTATTGAAGGTAAAATTAATTGAAGATCCTTCTAGTCCTATTCCTACAATATTGGCTGTCCTT
>NZ_JAOULD010000083.1 GCF_029882185.1 Candidatus Nitrosopumilus sp.
CCTCTGATAATTGGAGAAAGAATTAACACTCAGGGTTCTCGTAAAGCAAAGAAACTAGTTCTTGCTGATGATTATGATGGATTAGTTGATTTGGGTAGAATCCAAGTTGAGGATGGAGCTCACTGTCTTGATGTTTGTGTTGCAACTACAGAACGTGCAGATGAACGTGAATTTATGTTAAATTTGGTAAAACGATTAAGCTTGGAAATTGATGCGCCACTAGTAATTGATTCCACAGATCCTGAGGTTATTGAAGCATCTGTAACTCAAATCCCTGGAAGACCTATTATTAATTCTATAAATCTTGAAGGCGATGGAAGTAGATTTGAAAAGCTAGCTCCGATAATGGCAAAGTATGGTTTGCCTGCAATTGCGTTGTGTATTGGGCCAGAAGGTATGGCAAAAACCCCTCAACAAAAAGTTGATACTGCTGAATTGCTTTATGAAACTGGAAAAAAATATGGTTTGAAAATTGAGCAATTCATTTTTGATGTTCTTACCTTTACTTTGGCAACAGGAGATGATGAATTTCTTGATGCTGGAAAAAACACTCTTGAAGGAATTAGACTAGTTAAAGAAAAATTCCCAAATTCATTTACTACTTTAGGTTTAAGCAACATTAGTTTTGGATTGGCTCCGTATGCCAGAAGAATTCTAAACTCTGTCTTTCTATATCATGCTGTAAAATCTGGCCTTGACACTGCAATTGTAAATGCAAAGGAGATTATTCCATATGGTGAAATTGATGAGAAAGAAAAAAACCTTGCAGAAGATCTGATTTTCAACAAGCATCCAAATGCCTTGTCTGACTTGATTACATACTTTGAGAAAGCAGGACCTCAAAGCGGAGATGCCTCAAAGAAGGTAGATGTTGATCCTACCTGGCCTGCTGGAAAACGCGCTAACTTTAGAATTGTAAATAGACTCAAAGATGGAATTCAAAACGATGTCGTTTCGGCAATTGCAGAAAAACTAGGAAAAAATGACCTGATTCAAGACACTGATGGGGTTTTGTCTCTTAATGCTAATCAAGAAGTGACTCATGATGGTGCAATAAAGACTCTCAATGAGGACTTGCTTCCTGCAATGAAAGAAGTTGGTGACAAATTTGGTGCTGGTGAATTGATTTTGCCTTTTGTCCTAAAATCTGCAGAATGTATGAAGGCTGCAGTAGGTGAACTTGAAAAATATTTGATCAAAGAAGAAGGAACAAGTAAAGGAGTTCTAGTTCTAGGAACTGTTTATGGTGATGTACATGATATTGGTAAAAATCTTGTAAAGACAATCTTTCAAAATAACGGATACACTGTACATGATTTGGGAAAACAAGTACCATTGCAAAAATTCCTTGAAAAAATCAATGAGACAAAACCTGACGCAGTAGGATTATCTGCATTATTAGTATCCACATCAAAACAAATGAAATTCTTTGTAGAGCATGCTAGAAAAAACAATATGAATATACCAATTCTTTGTGGCGGGGCTGCAATTAACAGTAATTACATTAACAGAATAGCAAAAGAAGATGGGATTTACGAGCCCGGTGTATTTTACTGCAATACTATGTTTGAAGGTCTAAAAACAATGGATGTTTTAATTTCTGATGAAAAACCAAAACTCCTTTCTGATTGGAAAGAAAAACTTGAGAATTGGAAAGACAAATCTACTGTTTCATTAGATCCTGACACGCTTCCTAAAAGCGAAATCAAACCAGTGCCTGCACCTAATCCAAAAATTATTGGAAAACCAATTCGACTAAAACTAGATCAAATCAACATGGATGAGGTTTGGACAATGATTGATAAAAAATCCCTCTTCAAATTATCTTGGGGATTGAGAGGAAAAGCAGGTTCAGAATCTCAAGACGAACATGAACAATTGTTGACTGAGTGGAAAATTCGAATAATTAGGGATAAACTTCTAGAACCTGAAATTGTATATGGATATTTCAAATGTCACAACAAAGATAGAAAATTACTAGTTGAGAATCCTGATGGTGACGATATAGAGTTGGAATTTCCACGCTCCACAAAACCTGACCATCTTTGCCTGACTGACTATTTTGGAGATGATGACATTGTTGCATTTCAGTCTGTCACTGTAGGTAACAAAGTGGCACAAATAATTGAACAATGGAATAAAGAAGACAAGTATACTGATGCATACTATCTTCATGGATTGGCAGTTGAAGTAGCTGAAGCCTTAGCTGAATGGGTAAATAGAAAAATAAAATCTGAATTACATTTGGAAAAAGGCGGATTAAGATACAGCTGGGGATTTCCTAGCTGTCCTGATGTCTCTCAACATCATCTTGTCTGGAAATTGTTGCAACCTGAAAAATCTGGAATGACCTTGACGGAGTCTGGTCAAATTATTCCAGAACAATCAACTGCTGCAATAGTTGTTCATCACCCTCATGCAAAATATTTTGTGCTTTAATTGGTATATTTTTCTAAAAATTTATCCAGTCCATTAAAGTCACTTGGAGAAGTAAGTAAAACATCTCCTGTAATGTTTTGCGTTTTTTCCAATAATCCTTCAAATTCTTTCCTGTATGATGCTAAATCTAAATTCAGAAACTGTGCAGATTTCTCATTTTTTGAAGATGGATACAGCAGTATTGGAATTATTGAAAACCCTTTGAGATTTTCATATAGTTCTTCAACTTGGTCTATATTCTGAATAACTTGAGTCATGAATCCTTTGGGCTTTGCTTCTAGTTTTTTTCCGATTTTTGAAAAATCCGGCTTGTTTGATATTGAAAGATACAAATCAATTTTTGAATCTACTCCTTGCTCTCTTAATCTTTTTACAGTTAAACTTGGAATTTGACCTGAATCTTTTTTTCCTGTTTGTGACGGATCTCCCATCAAAATCAAAACTCCTGAGAATCCAATGGAAATACAATTGTTGACAAATTCTAAAATTTCACTTTCACTTTTATCTCTGACTCTGAGACTGACGGTAATTGGTAAATCTGGAATTTTTTCTCTGATAATTTTTCCAACTTTGATTGGTGAAACTCTTTGAAATCCTAACACGTTTTCAGTTAGATGTATGGCATCACATTTCTTTGAAATAATTTTTATCTTTTCAACAAATTTTTGAATTGACTCATCAGTATTTACATCCGATAAAATTTTTGGAGGATTGGCTTCATACCTGATTGTCATATTCTCATTTCTTTCCTTCTGGGTTAAAACTTTTGAATACCAAAACCCATATGGAATAGTAGGAAAGAACTATGATGCTTTTAGATGATTTAAAATCGCTTCTTTCTACTCCTATTGATCCTTTGTTAGAACATAGTGACAAGTATCGTTTGGCATCCATACTTGTTGTAATTTATGGCGATGACCCAATAGTTGTAATGACTGAAAAACCAAAAGATATGAAATTCCATGCTGGTGAGATTTCATTTCCTGGTGGGAAATTGGATCCTGATGATTCTGATTTGTTAGAAACTGCATTGCGTGAAACTAGTGAGGAGATAGGACTGACAATTTCTAAAGACCAAGTGATTGGACAACTAGATCCTGTGATAACT
>NZ_JAOULD010000084.1 GCF_029882185.1 Candidatus Nitrosopumilus sp.
AGCATGAATTGCTCCATGATAAAAGGAATATCTGTCTTTGATTGAAATTTCATATCCCATTTTTTTAAGATAGTCGATAATTTCAGTTCTAAATCCTCCATCTTCAATGCTTACATTCCCAGCAATGGAACAATGGAACCGAGGTCTTTCAATTGCCTCACTCATTGGAAGATCACCATCAATCACTCGTGACAGAAATTGAGTAATTGTAGAAAAAATCCTCTGACTGCCAGGACTTCCAACTACCATCCACAATTTAGAATTATTAAAAATCAATGTGGGGGAAACCGAAGTCCATGGAATTGCATTAGGGCGAATATAATAAGGGTGATTAGGATTTGTAAACTCAAAAGCAGACATGTAGTTATTGTACAAGAATCCAAGGCCTTCAGCTGCAGCTTTTGAACCATATGCCAGCTCTACAGACTGAGTAATGCCTACAGCATTTCCTTCATTATCCATAGTAGAAAGATGTGTAGTATCTTCTCCACCAAAATCGGGATCAATCATAGGCAATGTTGCATCCATGGAATTATGAATAGAATCTGCCATCTGTTTTGCAAAGCTTCGTTGCAAATGTAATTTATCCTGAATTTGATCATATGTATGTCTATTAAATGGTCGTTGAACTCTATGCAAAAATGCCTTTCTAAAAGTTTCAGCTACAAAATGATATGAACTTAATTTTGAACTACGCAGAAACTTTGAAGGGAGATGATTTAACATCATCAATGTAAGTAAAAGAGTTCTTCCTGCAGCAGGAGGAGGTAATGTGACAACTCTTACATGTCTATATTTTCTACTAATTGGTTTTCGAATCAGAGGTTCAGGAATGTATGACAAATCTTCTTCTCGGATCAAACCTCTATTATTTTTCATATCAAGAACAATTTTTTTTGCAATTTCGCCATGATAGAAAATTTTATACCCATAATCTGAAATTGTACTGAGTGTTTCAGATAGATCTTCTTGAATGAATCTATCACCTACATCATATGGAACAACACCATCCTTTAAGAAATATTTTGCTCCAGATTTTGATTTGACTGAAAGAAAATTTTCCAATTCTCTTTTTTGTAAAGAATGCTGAAGTTGAGTGATTTTGTATCCTTTTTTTGCGATTCGAATTGACGGCGCAACAATTTTTTGCCATTCCAATCTACCGTATCTATCATGTAAAAATCCAATCAAAGCCAATGTACTTGGAACTGTTGTTGCTTTGTAACCAAGACGACGATTTCTTTTCTTTTTGTACTTAGATGAGTGAGCTAATGAAGGAGAACGACTAGAGCCATCAATTGCATATGATTTTCCATCGACATGAATAATTCCCATAGATTGACCACCAATTCCAGAAGCCTGAGGTTCACAGACACCTAATGCAAGTGCAGTAGCACATGCAGCGTCAATTGCATTTCCCCCTTTTTTGAGCATTTCAACTCCAGCTTTTGTAGCATCAGGAAATGCTGATGATACCATACCTCTTTTTGCTACAGAACATTTCTTATTAGAAGTAGGTTTAAACGATTGTTCTATTTGTTCAATATTCAATATTCAGTTTCCTTCTCTAACTTGGAGTTATATCTTTTCCACAATGAGGGCATGTGTTTTTGCTCTCATCTCTTTTCTTTCGAAGCTCTTCTGTGAATGCAGATGCCATAATTCCTGTAGGGATTGCATATACTGCAATTCCTAAAATTGCAACTCCACCTCCAATAATTTTACCAGCTATTGTAACAGGATACGCATCACCATATCCTATTGTTGTAAGTGTGATTACTCCCCACCACATTGATGCAGGGATACTAGAAAATATTTCTGGTTGAGCTTCATGTTCTGCATAATACATCAAACTAGAAGCAAAAATCAAAACAATGAAAAGAATAAAAAATGCTACTGCCAGATCTCCTGCCTTTGATTTGAATACTTCTCCCAATGTTTGCATGGGATCAGAATATCGTGCAAGTTTGAATAACCTAAACAATCTCAAGAGTCGAATTATTCTGATGAATCGAGTATCTGTAACCACAAAAGGCAAGAAGAACGGAAGTATTGCAGATAAATCAACTAACATCATAGGAGTAAATATGAATCTAAGAAAACCAAACTTTGAATTATTATATTTTGGATTTAATTTACAAACAATTATCCTTCCAACATATTCTGCTGTAAAAATAATTATTGAGAATACTTCAAATGGAGTAAAAAGATAACCGTACTCATCTAGAACGGATTCTTCTGTTTCGATTATTACTACAAGTACATTTACTGCAATCAAAGTAATAATGAAAATTTGAAAGCCTTTTGTGACTTTATCATTTGTCGTTCCCTCTAGAATTTCATATGCTCTTTTCAGAACTTTGTTGGTCATGATTCATTTACAACTAATAATTGTCTTAGAAAATTGATTTTGTCTAGTCTCAAATTAGATCCACCTCTTTTTCCTAAACCAAGCAATCATTATTCCAGAGATTAAAGCCATCCCAATTAGCATGACAAAATAGCTTCCTTCCCATTGCAATTCTGGGACATATGAAAAGTTTGTTCCATAGATACCAGCGATAAACGTAATTGGAATAAAGATTGCTGCAATTACAGTAAGAGTTTTCATTACTTCATTCATACGGTTGCTCACGCTTGACAGATAGGTGTCAAGCATGCCACCAATCACATCACGGAGCCCTTCAATGGAATCAGTGACTTGTATTACATGGTTGTAAACATCACGAAGATACGTCCTTGTACCATCAGATATCAAAGATGTTGAATCACGCCCCAGATAATCTATAATTTCACGTGCTGGCCAGATTGATTTTCTTAATGAAATCATTCGACGTTTTAATGTTTGAATGGTTTGCATGGTTTCAGGATCAGGATTGGCCATCAATTCTTCCTCAATATCTTCTGTCATGTCACCTACTTTTTCAATAACCAGAAAATAGCTGTCAATTATTGCATCAATTATTGCATATGTAAGGTAATCACTTTGAAGTTTTCGTATACTTCCTGAGTTGTTTCTTAATCTATTTCGTATTTGATCAAAAAAATCAGCGCTATGTTCTTGAAAAGTCAAGACATGGCCTTGAGCTAAAATTATCGAGATCTGCTCTAAATCCAGTTTGCCAGTTTTGTCATCATAATGAGGCATCTTTAACATAAGGAGGACATAGTTGTCAAATACCTCTATGTATGGTCTTAGTTCAGTGTTCATTATGTTTGATTGATGAAGTGCGTGAATGTCAAAATCATCTCCAAAAGTTTTAATGATTTCTGCATCATGTACACCTACTACATTTATCCAAGATACATTGGACTTGTTTTTAGATTCTAAGCATTCTTTGATTGAGGCATCAGGGATTTCATGGATATTTTTCTCATCATATTCAATCAAGTTCATTGTGACTTGTTCTACCCTTCTCTCTCCAACATGAATTAAAGCTCCAGGGCGATG
>NZ_JAOULD010000030.1 GCF_029882185.1 Candidatus Nitrosopumilus sp.
AAAAAGAATCCTACTCCTGGAACCGAACGAACTCAATCACAAACGCTTGAACGGATTCGAATAAATTCAAAATTCCTTAGAAGAATGAGAAAAGAATTCAAAGATGGCTAAAAAACTTGGACCTCCAATATTTCTTGGAGTTTTCACCATATTGGCAATTATATTTTTGACAGGTGGTGCATCTGATGACAAAGACATTCTTCGTCAAACATTTCATGTTGAAGCAATTTTTCATGACGCAGGTTATGTGGAAGTCTCTTATCTGGACAATTCTGGCAAAACATCTTTGGTTGTCATGGAAATCCTTGGTATGGGTGATACATTTCAAAAAACATTTTCTGATTCTGAATTTGTTGAAATTGTCCCATTTACAAATGAGCCAAAATATGGCTGGGCAATTCATCCCGTTGTTTTAGAAATTGATCATGAGGAATTGGGTCATATTCAGTTAAAAACAGAAATTTATTCGTCAGGACAACCTGTACCTCCGGTAATCTACTCTCTTCCTTAGGTCGTATATGAGATCAAGTCACCAAAACCAGAGCCGAGTGCCTGCGAGGCAGAATAAAAAAAGAAAAGTGAAAATTTAGTTAAGAGTTGACATTTCTATCTTTTGAACAGGATGTTCAAATACCTCGTGATGTGTGGTTGCTATCTGTTCCTTGTTGAATGTTAGGGCACATCTATAACATCTCCACACTGTAACAGTCTGCATTAATTTGACATTGAATTGAATAATATAACACTGACGAAGGAATTATCAGTGAGTTATAGACAACAAGTATTCCTATAGTTTTACTATCTTCAGAATGGTGAATATTTCATAAAACTGTAATATTTGTTTGTCTCAAACTGATATTTTCTCCTGAAAAAATAAAGAAGAGTAATTTTCTAATAAAGTCAATAGGTTGATTGAACTTCCATTTGTAGAAGATTATACAATCGTGCTTTTCTCTGTGCTGATTTTATTTATGATCACATCAACGTCATCTAATGGTGTTGTTAAGAGTCATCTGTTAGATCTAAAATCTGCAAGAAAGATTTCTTGGAGCATACTTGTTTTGATTGGTGGGGGAATATCTCTGGCAGGAGGTTTTGCATCATCTGAGTTGGACCTTCAGATAGCTAATCAACTGTCGTTTGTAGGAGGAATGGAGTATTTCTTGATAATCCTAATTGTTGTAACAGTTACAATATTTTCCGGTGAGTTGATGAGTAACACTGCAGGTGCTGCCTTGATGCTGCCCATAATGGCTGCATTGTCTACAACTTTGAGCATTAATCCGATTTTACTTATGGCACCTGTTGCAATTGCCACAAGTTACGGGTTTATCCTGCCTATTGCAACACCTCCAAATACAATAGTCGTTGGAAGTGGATATGTAAGTGCTAAAAACATGGCAAGATTTGGCATTCCGTTAAATCTCATAAGCATAGTGTTTGTGTCTGTTTTGATTACAGTCTTGGTACCACTAGTTTAGGGATAATAATTATAAATTCTTTTTAATATTATTGGTGTATATTCATTTGAAAAATCAATCTGAAGACTGTTAAATTATGATGGCGTTTTACCATGTCCCGTCGAAATAGAACACGGATATCTATCTGATTGTAAAAATTCTTGTCTTGATGTATTGATAAAAAACCAATTAAAACACAAACTCAAATCTCCTTTCTTCTATTGTTGTCAAAATAATACAGTCGTATTTCTTCATGATCAAAGTTTGCTTTAACATAGGTGGTTTTACCACTCAATGCAACACCGATCATAAGCACATAATCCATTTACATCATTTGTTAGACCAACTAATTACAGGTTTTCAATTAATTGGAAACCATTCTATATCACATACACATAATAATAAACTAATTTTCATGTCTTGAAATCTATTTTTCTATTCCATACCCATTCCGGGCATGCCTCCCATTCCTCCTTGAGGTGGGGCCGATGATCTAGACGATGCAACAACGTTATCGATTCGCAGTATCATGTTTGCAGTCTCAGTAGCTGACTTTATTATCTGCTCTTTGACCTTGACTGGCTCTATTATTCCTAGTTTCTCAAAATCAGCAATCGTTCCATTAATGACATCCACTCCGGTGAATTTTTCCCCTTTACTCTGTTTTGATCTTAGTTGCGTAATCGTATCAATAGGATTCATTCCTGCATTTCTTGCAAGTGCAAGCGGAATGGACTCCATTGCATCAGCAAACTTTTCAACTGCAAGCTGATCCCTGCCAGAAAGCGATTTTGACCAGTCTCTGAGTTTTAGCGCAATAAAGGACTCAGGCGCACCTCCACCATAGACAATCTTTGGTTTTTCAATTACATCCTTTACAACCATCAGTGCGTCATGCATTGACCTGTCTGCCTCGTCAATCACTCTTTGAGTGCCGCCTCTTAGCAGCATACTGATTGCCTTTGGGTTTTTGCACCCTTCGATGAACACCCAGTTGTCCTCTTCTACTCTTCTTTCCTCCACGTTTTCTGCCAAGCCCAACTCTGTATCATTTAGGTCATCTACTCTTCCCACTATTCTGCCTCCAGTAGCTTTTGCAAGTTTTGTCATGTCACTTTCCTTGATGCGTCTTACTGCAAGTATTCCCTCCTTGCTAAGATAGTGCTGGATAATGTCATCTATTCCCTTTTGGCACAAAACAACATTTGCGCCAGTGGATTTTATCTTGTTTGACATGTCTTTGAGCATCTGATTTTCCTCTTCCATGAAGGATTTTATCTGGTTGGGGCTAGAGATGTTTAGTTTTGCCTCAAACTCTGTCTTTTTAATCTCTAGTGCCTCATTGATTAGAGCAATCTTTGCATTCTCAATTTTTCTTGGCATGCCGCTATGAACAATTTCCTTATCAAGTATTATGCCACTTACCAACTCACTATCAGAAATTGAACCACCTGTCTTTTTTTCTATCTTTATGTTGTCAAGATTTACCCTGAATGTTCCGTTTTTCTCTTCAATGACTGCCAGTACTGCATCAACTGCCAATTTGGCAAGATCAGTTGCCTCAATTGATACAAGCTTTGTCTGCATTGACGTGTTTGCAATCTTTTCAAGTATTTCCTTATCTTTTGGTTCAACGTTTATTGTAATTTCAGTCAAAAATTCCATTGCCTTTTTTGAGGCCTTTTTGTAACCCTCGGCAATTATTACGGGATGAATGTCATCATCAATTAGTGATTCTGCCTTTTCAAGCAAAGCACCTGCCAAGACAACTGAAGATGTTGTTCCGTCTCCCACTTCGCTATCTGTAGCCTTTGCCACTTCCACCATCATCTTGGCAGCAGGATGCTGCACGTCAATTTCCTTTAGGATTGTTGCCCCGTCATTTGTAATTGTAATGTCTCCCAATGAGTCCACAAGCATCTTGTCCATCCCTCTTGGACCAAGACTTGTCTGAATGATTTCTGCAATCAGTTTTGCAGCCCTGATGTTGTTTCTTTGTGCATCCCTTCCACGGGATTGTCTTGTTCCCTCCTTTAGCAAAATTATGGGAACGCCTTCCGGTGTAGTTCCAACTTGAGACACAGACTCTGGTTTGTTTTAGTATATTTATGGTGATGATATGATTTTCATTTCTGAAATGAAAAAATATAGTTTTAAAATTAACAGTCCATGTGTTTATGAGTTGATGTACATCAAATCTATACAGTAAAAATGACTATGTTGATATCTTCATTTATCTGCGTCCCATTCCAATTAAGATTTAACATTAAATTGATGCTCTTGCTTTTTGTCACAACCAGACAATATGAAAATAAAAACCAAAACTGACAATCTACATAAAGTACAAATTCTTTTTTGATACATTATGCTCAATGAGTATTGAAAATAAGGACAAAGAGAAAAAGGAAGTTGTTCCATTTTGGCGTTCAGGATTTGATGAACTAGACAGAGTCTTTGATAACTTTAAGCGAGACTTTGAGCATGTCTTGACACCATCATTTGTAACAAAACCACTACATCATGTGTTTGAGTCATCAACCTCATGTGACCTTATAGATGAGGGAGACAAGTTTGTAGTTACTGCAGACATGCCACGGATAAAAAAAGAAGAAATCAACCTCAATGTAGGTGATGACTATATTGACATCTCAGCTGAGCACAAGGAATCTGAAGAGGAAAAGAAGAAAAAATACATTAGAAAAGAGCACAGCGAGGTATCAATTCATAGAAGAATGTCTCTTCCAGAGAGAGTAAAATCTTCTGATGTCAAGGCCAAACTAAACAATGGAATATTGACAGTAGAGATCCCAAAGGAAAAACCAACACCTCAACCAAAGACCACTAAAATCAATATAGAGTAATAACATCTCCCTACTTTTATTTTCTAAAAATGTAGAATTGAGGTATCGTCGATCAAAATTTCTATCGGTATTTTCGGAAAAGTTTCGGGAAATCTCCGAAAAGATACCGAATTGATAGGAATAATCGATCAAACTACAGACACTCTCAGAATGTTTTACCGAATTGATAAATGACATCTCTGAATTGATACCGAAAAGAAAAATTCCTAGACTGGATTGATAGTTCATTCCACCGAATTGATAACTATCTTTCCGGGGAGTCAAAATGATTTTACTGGAATGATACGCAGAAAAAATTTCTAATGTGCCGGAAAGATACTGGAAAAACCAAACTGCAAAGCATCTAAAGACAAGATCAAAGAATAAGACACAAGATCCTGTCTAACAGAATCATGTTTCTAGTAAATCATACCAAAAAAAGATATTGCTTATTGAGTATACTTGGGCATTATTTGACAGTTTTAGACAATACTTGACGTTTTTGGACAAAAGTGGACAGTTTTAGGCATTTTCATTGGACAGAATTGGACATTGTTCAGAAATGTCCAACAAAAAGGCTTTAGGTCCACCTCAAGGCTCCCGGTAGAGGCTTGAAAAGTCTTGGTAACGCAGTTTATCCTTGGTATATCACAATTTAAAATCAATTTTTTGGTTTTTTGTCAGGAATCCACCACAACCAGATTGATGACATTAGATCAGTAAAACCACCCATGTTTCCATTGAGCAGCTTTAGATTTTGTTCCATTACATTAAGTGTGGTTTCAGCAATTTTTGCTTGGTTTGAATACGACATACTTGCAGACTCGTAAAACTTCTTTCAAGTGTCATTATACAAGTCAGTATTCACATTTGATCCATTTTTTGTCAAGAAATTGTCTTGATATTCAAATATCTTATCTGTGACCTGCTTGTAGTGTTTTAGATATTCCAGATATACTTTTCCAAACAATTCGTTTCTCTGTGTGACTGTTTTTTCAACTTGCCTTTGAAAATTATCTGAATAATCTTTGTATGTTTGAAAATTGCTTTTCCCTTGTTGATTTTCACTAGATGGAGTTAATTTTGATTCTTTGTGTACGTCTTGCATTTCACGGTTAATTGTTCATTAAAATTGATTATTCTTGAAAACTGTTTTACTCGATAAATAAAATAGGTTTGTTTTCTACTTTGAAAATCTTATTTTGGTTTTTAGTAGTCCTCTAATCCAATACTTTTATTGAGACTACTAATTTTTGTAATTGTACTATTTGCATTGATAATTGGTGGAAGTGGAATGGCCATTTATCTTATTGAATCTCCTCACGAAGATGCACAAATCACTACACTTCTTGATGCATTTTGGTGGGTATCAGCTACTGTGACCACCGTAGGATATGGTGATGTGGTACCTGTAACTGAAATTGGAAGAATGATGGGTATTGGATTAATGTTTGTCGGAATCTCAATTATAGGTATAATGATTTCAGCATTTGGTGCTGTTCTGATTGGTTCAAGACTAAAAAAACATGAATCAGTTGAATCCTCTACAAAATCTCTAATTATAAGAAAAATACATGAAATTGAACATTTAGAAAAACATGAAGTAGAATTGCTGATTTCTATGGTAAAAGACTTGCATGATGAAGTAAAAAATAACCGAAAGAAACATGGTTAATGAGACTGTCTTTGCTTTTTCAAAATATTACGAGTGAAACCTATTCCTATTATTGTTGCAAACCATGTGGTGGTTAATCTTGTTAATATGACAAGTGAAGTTGCAACAGAAAGTTCCAATCCTTGCTGTACTAAAAGAAAATCTGCTATACTTTCATTGACTCCTATTCCTCCTGGTAAAAATGACAAAACGCCATATCCAATTGAAGTAAAATAAATTTGAGAAATTAAGATGTATCCTAAATCAACGTTTAATACAAGAAATGCCACATACACTGCCATTGAATCTATACACCACCCAAAAATACTAAACAACCAACCCTTGGTCATATTTTTTGAATTGGTCAAAATATAAAATGAATTACTTGTTATATCATCTGGAAGATTTTTTGATATGAACTTAATTTTTGAGATTTTTTTGTATGTAAATTCTGAAAACCTCTTATTTTTTATCAATACATACACTCCAATGAGAATAACTGAAGATATTATAAGTAGAGAAATTGAAACGGAACTAAAATACATGAAAATACTTACAAGAATTATTGTTGTGCCTGCAAGCAAATCGTGATACCTCTCCATAAAAATAACTGAAATTGATTTGTTAGTAGGAATTTGAAATTGATTTTTCAAATAAATTGATTTGATAAAGGTGCCAACACCGCCAGGCGTATTAATTAATGATAATCCTGCCATGTAAATGACTAAATTTTGTACCCATGGGATCTTTTCTCCAAGATTATTTAGTAATTCTTTTTGACGGAAACTCTTTACAATGTGAGATAGAAAAACAAGGAAAAGGATCAAAAATAGAAATTCTGCTCTAATCTGCAAAAAATGCTCAAAAATTTTCTCTACATCTGAAACTAAAATGAAAACAACATAAAATACTACAACTAAAAGTATGACCCATAGGAATTTCCTTTTGATAAATTGTAAAATTTCCATATTCTTTTTTACATTTATTCTATTAAAAGAGCAAAAAAGTTAATCGATTCTGAAAATCACAGATATGCTTAAGTTAATAAAATTCTTTGAAATGTTATACAAAAAATTGGTAGATGGACCAAAAGCAGACAAATGTGCATCTATCTATCTATCAAGGAAATACATCTTTATAATTTTACATTAAAGGTTCTGGAGACATCACTGTTTATCATGATGACAAAGTAACCAAACTTCATAGGGGTGGAACCGTTTCAGGTAAAAAAATTAAAATCAAAAGTTCATCATACACATGGATTTCAGGAACATATGTTGGACCTTCTGATGAGATGGACCATGAACAAGAGTGGTTTGCAAGATCTGGACAATGGCAAACAGTGTATAGTGGTGAAAAGTCCAAATTGTATAGAATTTTAGGGCCGGTCACTCAAAGAGATAGCGACATACTTGTTTCAGTTGATGGAAAACAGACGGGGTGCTTTTTGCCTAGATCTCAAAGTATTGATGTAAAGGGTAAGCGTATTAGAATAAAGAAGAAACGAGGACCTGCTTTTGTCAGCGGTTTTGCTTACTCTTTAAAGTAATTTTTCTGTTTCTATAATTCTGAAAAAATAATCTAATTTTATTGTTATTTTATGGAAATTGTAACTGCAAGAGATTTGCTTGACGCATATCAAGATGTTATTCAAGCGATAAATCCTTAGAATGAGCATGAAAACCAAAAATGAAAATTATCCTTATGCAATTTAACTTTGATTATGTGAAATAGAATATGGATTTAGGACTCACATTTGTCAATTTTGTATATTGTGAATTTGAGGGTAATTGGCAAAAAACATCCGAACTATCTCAAGATGCAGAAACCTTCGAGGCGATGGAGGATAATGCCACAATTAATACTAGAACATTCACAGAAGAAAAGACACAATATTACATGAAAAAAGGTGCCAAGATAACGATAAAAGATCACGTGTTAAAATTTGATAAATCTGAACTAGCATGACTGCCATTAGGACAAAATCAAATATTATAATAAAAATTCTTGAAACCTCAAAACACCCATTCTTAATAATAGGATTGTCATGAATAGAACTAGCTGGCCACTTACTATTGTCATAATATCTATATCTCTTACAATTTCATTTTTTCTTTGGTCAATTGGAATCTATTTTTTCTTTCTACCGATAATTTTTTTGCCATTTCTTAGATTTGTAAAATTCAAACAAAGAGGCTTTAAAACAAAAGTTTGTCTTGTATGTGAATTACCTTCTGATGGAAACTATTGTTCTAGATGTGGAACCAAAATTAGTTCATAGAATTTAAATGATGTTTGAGTTATTGTGAATTCATATTAAACCAAATTTGAAAATCAAATTCGGAGATTAAATGACATTTTTTTTAAAACCCTTTATGACAAAATGATGGTCAATTGGAATGGGTGTTTTCTTCATGATTATGGCAATTGATGCATATCAAATTCCTTTAGATGTTACAATAGTTGGAATGCAATATTCTATCTCAATACCTGAGGGTGTTGCACTGTGATTCTGAAATAGAACCATTTGATAAAATGCCTCCAGATGTTGCAAGATTTTGTTCATGATTCAGGATTTAAAATCAAATTCATTTTTTCAAGAATCTAAGATCTGTTTTTTAATTTCTTTATCGATGTCATTTTCAAGATCTCGTTTGGGTGCTCTTTCGGGCACGTTCATTCTTGCCGCTCTGTCCTAACCCCAGCACGACCTGTATGGGGTTATAGTTAGGCGGTAAAATAAGACCCACGTGTAACTAAAAATATATCATAGATTCATCAACCCACACAAGATGGGTCTAAAAATATTAGGTGTGGCCTCCAGTATGCGGGAGTCATCTTACAGTACACGTGTTCTAAAATTGACATTGGAAAAAGCAAAGAAAGATGCAGAAACAAATCTGTTGGACCTGCGAGAATTACAACTGCCAATGTATCGCCCTGAACAAAACAGTTCACCTGAACTTGACAAAGTTACAGAGTATGTAAAATGGGCCGATGCCTTTGTTCTGGCGTCTCCTGATTACCATGGTTCGATGTCTGGAGTAATGAAAAATTTCCTGGATTTCTTCTGGTCTGATTTTGCAGGAAAGACATTTGGATACATCTGCGCCTCACACGAAAAAGGACTCACAGTCATGGACCAGATGAGAACTGCTGTAAGACAGTGCTATGGATGGAGTATGCCGTATGGTATTTCAGTGAACTCTGACCAGGACTTTGACAAACAGGGAAACATTACAAATGAAAACATTCTCTCCCGTATTGAAACTATTGCCAGAGATTTGGTTGTATATGGAGATCTGATTGCAGGCCAATACAAAAAAGACCTTCAAAGTAAAGAGCCAAACACATTTGCTGCTCACTACAGATAAAGAACATTATAAAGACATCATGTTGAATCTATAATATGCGCAAGGAATTTGTAGTAAAAAGAATTGATTCGTCACCTGACGGTGCGCCTTACGTGATAGTTTTATTGACCTCATCAAAAGATCTTAAAGAGGGAAACAAACCTCAATTTGATCCTTCAAAAATGATGGACCCTACCAAAATGGGAGACATGGTAAAAGATCTGAACAAGATGCTTTCGGGCATGGGAGGAATGATGCCAGGTGGTAGTGGCACATCGCTAAAGCTTGACATGCACGAATACAGGAAGATGAATCTCTCAGTAGGAGACAAGGTCTATCTGGAACTCACCAAAGACGAAAACACTGGTGTTTGAGTTAATACATACATGGAAATTTAATCCATATCAAAATCATGTGTAATATAGAATATCATTATAATAAACAAAGAAAGATCAACCAATCCTTGAGAAAAATAAAACTATTCATCGCATCCAGTCTGGACGAATTCATTGCAAGAGAGAATGGCGATATTGATTGGCTTCCAAAAAATACGGTGTCTGGATATGATGATTTTATCAATTCGGTAGATACGGTGATTATGGGTAAAAAAACATACAACCAAGTACTGACATTTGGAGATTATCCTTACAAAGACAAGAAATCCTATGTCTTAACTCGGAGTAATGATTATCGCTATAACGAAAACATCGAATTCGTACTTGATGCTGAAAAATTAGTGAAAGCCCTCCTCTCAGATACAGGAACGAACATCTGGTTGATTGGGGGAGCAGAAGTAATTTCCACCTTTGTGAATCTCGGTTTTGTAGATGAAATAATTCTGTCAATAGTTCCTGTTGTACTCGGTAAAGGAATCCCATTATTCAAGGATATAGAAAAAGAGGTAAAACTTGAACTGATTAAAACTACTGATTATGATGCGCTAATTGAATTGCATTACAGGGTTTTGAAATAAACAAATTCCACGTACTGGATGTTAATTATTTAGTCATATCCACGTGTAAAAAGTACATTTGATCTGGGGCCCTCACTTGATTATTTAGAATTAGAGAGGTTTTGCAATCGCAATTTGATGATTGTCGGGATCTCTGACATAGAAAAATCTCTCACACCATATTGCGTTAGTTGACCCTGTTTCAATTCTATCCGAAAATGCAGGTATTATTTTACCAAAACAATCTTTTGAATATCCATCAGGTGAAGAAGGATTTAATTTCATTCAGATCAAATGACAAATCTTTTTTCTATCTAATTCCTTTCACAATGGCTCTATTAAACCAAAACTTCAATCAATTAACAGGCACTGCTATGATCATCGTCTACACCTTACACAAAAAGCAACTTGGATGAATACGTTGCCATTATCTCCAATGTTCTAACTGCAATGGCAAAATACTATTCCCTACATGCTCTGCATAAGCGAATCAGTACCATTCCACTTGTATTGTCCACATTACTATGAACTCTGGTCAATGTTACTTCGACCCCCACATCATGACATGCCTCACATGTTCCAATCATGGCCATAATCTCATTAACATGAGATAACCTGTAATATCAAAAACTGGTTAGATCTGGGTCAAAGATCTGACACTGCTTGGATTATCTATCTATTCTGAAAAAAGAAACATGTTCAAGGAATTTCTTGGGTTTATCTGGGATTTGATTTCTGGAAACTAGATTACAATAGCTTTTTCCTCAAACCAAAACCCTCGATCTGTAGTGGCAAGTCATACTGATCATTGCCTCCACGATATTCGTACCATGGCTCTTTCGGATCTTTGGGCTTTCCTACTTAATTAGAATATCATTGAGAATATCCTCTGGAAAACTCTGGACTATCTGATCCTTGATCTTGATGATCTCCTACAAGAAATCAGATTAGAACTGGAGAGATAAATTGAATTTCATTTGTGTTTTGTTTATCTGGGATTAGCTCGAATTAACGATCATTAACGGATTATTTTTAAATGGATATGTCGTGTTAAACATATCTTATTTTTTCAAATTCTGTAGATTTTAAAAATAATTGCTTTATCCGTTAAAAAATAGATTTACACAAGATTTTATTGCAGCTCTAAATCATTTACTACATCATGGATTTACTTGCTGATCTCAAAAAAGGTAAACGTGGTGCAATTGCTAAAGCAATAACTATTGTTGAAAATGATCAAATTGAAGCAAAAAAACTGTTGCAGAAAATTTTCAAAGATAGTGGAACCTCTTCAATTATTGGTATTACTGGACCTGCAGGAGCTGGTAAAAGTTCATTGATTAACAAAACTGCTATGGCTCTGAAAAAATTAGGCACAAAACCTGCCGTCTTGGCAGTTGATCCTACAAGTCATGTTACCGGAGGTGCAATATTGGGAGATAGAGTTAGGATGAGTGAATCTACTGATTCTGGCACATACATCAGAAGTATTGCATCAAGAGGTGCAACTGGGGCTGTTTCTCGTTCCTTGCGAAATAGCATCCGTGTTTTAGAATATGCCGGATTCAATCCGATAATTATTGAAAGTGTGGGTGCTGGCCAAACCGAAGTAGAAATTTCAAACATTGCTGATATCACTGTTGTTGTTTTTAATCCGAATACTGGTGATAGCATTCAAACTATCAAAGCAGGTTTGACTGAAATCGGAGATATCTATCTTGTTAACAAAAGTGATCTTAGTGGAACCAACCAACTTTTTGACGCAGTCCGTGATTTCATTGGAGATTCTGACAGAAATCCTATAATTCTGAAAACCTCTGTCAAAAAAAATTCTGGAATTACTGTTTTTGCAAAAACTCTGAAAGATTTGATGAAATCCAAAAAGAAATTCAAAGATATTAAAAATAATGAGCGCCTTGAGGCCGAACTAAAAGATATTGTTTTAAATAACATAAAAGAAAAGATTGATGATATGTTGGTTTCTGATAAAACATTTTCAAAATATCTTAAAAAATTACAATCAAAAGACATTGATCCATTTCAAGCAGGAGACAAAATTACAAAATCTTTGTTAAAGTGATACCATGGCTGCAAAAAAACCCTCCAAAACCAAAACCCCTGAAAAGAAGATTTTCACCGATTCTTCTTTTCCAGTAAAGCGTATCTATCAAAAATCAACAAAAAAGAGACCTGTGGAAGATTCAGGAAAATACCCCTTCACTAGAGGGATTCACCCTGAAATGTTCCGTGAACGATTCTGGACCATGAGACAATATTCTGGGTTTGGTGATGCCAAGCTTACAAATGAGCGATTCAAATTCATGCTTGAAAAAGGTCAGACTGGATTAAGCATGGCATTTGATTTGCCCACTCAAATTGGGTATGATTCTGATTCACCTCAAGCTGAAGGTGAAGTTGGAAAGGTTGGTGTATCCATCACGTCAATTAAAGATATGATGACTGCTTTTGATGGCATACCGTTAGGTAAAGTAAGTTCATCAATGACGATTAACTCTACTGCATCTACATTACTTGCATATTATATTGCAGTAGGGGAATCACAAGGCTTCAAAAGCACCGAACTGCGTGGAACTACCCAAAATGATATTCTCAAAGAATACATTGCAAGAAATACGTACATCTATCCACCACAACCCTCAATGCGATTAATTGGTGACATGATTGAGTTTTGTGCAGAAA
>NZ_JAOULD010000031.1 GCF_029882185.1 Candidatus Nitrosopumilus sp.
CAATTGCAAGTGTCATATCATGAATGAACTCTAATGTGAAATCTTCATTAAAGACTCCACGAATTCCATTTGTTCCAAAAAATTTTGCCACAGTATTATGCAATAATAGATAAATTTGTGTTTAATGGCTAATCCGTTGCGGGAGTCGCCCAGCCTGGTCAAAGGCGTAGGGCTTAGGACCCTATATCTTAGGATTTCGTGGGTTCAAATCCCACCTCCCGCATCATTTTAATTTCTGTGAATGATTAATAATGAGAAAATCCTCAGCAAACAAAGTCATGAAAAAGACAGTAGTCGGTATTACAATAGTAGGAAAAGATAGAGAGGGAATTGTAGCTACTTTTACAAATTTTGCATTCTCTAAAGGAGGAAACATTGAGAAAGTAAATCAAAATGTAATCAAAGGTCTTTTTGGCATGTATCTAGAAGTATCTTTTTCAAAAACAATCGACGTCAAAAAATTCGATTCAGACATTCAAAGTCTCGCTAAAAAGGAAAAAATGGATGTCAGCACACATCACGAAACAAATTCACAGAAAAATATTGCTGTTCTAGTAACCAAAGAGCCGCTATGCCTTGAAACAATCATTACAAATGCAAAATCATTGAAAGGAAAAATTTCAGTAATTATAGGTACTGAAAAAACATTAGAGCCACTAGCAAAAAAAGCAAAGATTCCTTTTATTGCAATAGAAGAAAAGATTCAAGATAAAGCAGAAGAGAAAATCATTAAAATTTGTAAACAATACGACATTGATTTAATCTCACTTGCAAGATACATGAGAATTCTTAGTCCCAACTTTGTTTGGAGATATCCAAATAGAATAATTAACATTCATCCATCATTGCTTCCAGCATTTCCAGGAGCCCTAGCTTATGCACAAGCTTATGAGAGAGGTACAAAGATTGTAGGGGTTACATCACATTATGTTACAGAAAACCTTGATCAAGGGCCAATAATTTTCCAAGATTCATTCAAAGTAGATCCAAATGATACATTAGAAAAAATAAAAACAAAAGGACAAAAGCTAGAAGCAGATACATTATTCAAAGCAATGAAGATGCATTTAGAAAATAAACTTGAAGTTCGCTGGAGAAAAGTTCACATCAAATAAGTGAATTAGATGACAGATATCAAAACTCAATTTGATCCAGTTCTTAGAAAAACAATATCAAAGAAAAAACAAATTGCAATAATACCTGTAGGCTCAATAGAACAACATGGTCCACATTTACCAATATCAACTGACTCAGATATTGTAACTGAGGTTGCAAAAAGAATTTCTGAGAAATATGGGTATCTTTTACTTCCTACATTAAATTATGGTGTTTCATATGAGCATGCACCGTTTTTTAATTTGAGTGTAAGAGAATCAACACTACGTATTGTTCTAATAGATTTGTGCTTGTCATTATTATCAAACAACATCAAAAAAGTTTTCATAATAAATGGGCATCATGGAAATCTAAAACCAATAAAAAATTTGGATGTAAAACTCAAAGAAATCTCAAAAAACAAACAACAAGTATTTTCATTGTCATATTGGCATTTTATGAAAAGAGAATTTGATCATGCAGGATTTGTGGAGACATCTCTAATGTTGGCTATTTCAAAAAATGTCAAAATAAATTTGGCAAAAAAAGGACTAATCACAGATGGAATGACAAAGCAACAGATTGTAAAGATAGGAAAACTGGCAAATCAGTCATTTCCTAAAGCTACCAAAAATGGAATTTGGGGAGATCCTACAAAAGCCACAAAGAAAGAAGGACAAGTGATTTTAGACGAAATCATCAAAAACCTTGGAAAAAAGTGTCAAACTTGCCTTACTGGGCATATCTCATAGTTTCACCAATGGAAATTTAATATAACGCCTCTATATCCTAGTCAATAAGTGATTATTGATGTCCGTTGATATGGCAGTAAAAGTATTGGATGAGAGTATCAATCGAGTCGTATTGATAAAACTCAAAGGAAACAAGACCATTAGAGGCAATCTTCTTGGTTTTGACCAACACATGAACCTGCTACTCGATTCTTCAGAGGAAATTCCTGCTGAAGGCGATTCTAAAAGCCTCGGAAGCATTGTAGTTAGAGGAGACAATGTAGTAATGATATCTCCTCCACCAGCACAGAATTAGGTGATTTGTAATGACTAAAGGTACAACTTCTATGGGTGGTTTTACAAAGAAGAAAGTTCACATTAGATGTCGAAGATGTGGTAAGAACTCACTTCACAAACGTCACCATGAATGTGCCAGTTGTGGATTCCCAGAGGCTAAACGCAGAAAGTATTCCTGGATTAAATGGTATACATAGATGCAAGAAATTGTTTTAATTCTTAGTTCATTAGCAGGGGTAGCTACAGCTGCTGCCGTACGTAAAATGCCAAGAGACAAAAATCAATTGCTCAGTCTCGGAGCTAGCTCACACATCAAAAGTCAAATCAGCTCATTAAAAATTGAAAAAGATATTCTAACTAAAACTATTTCAAGATTATACCAAGCAGATTCTGAATTTTCTAAAATTCAAAAAGACAAGTTGTTACTAAAATATCAACACCAATTAGGAATTGTATTAGCTAAATTAGAAAAACTCGAGCAAGCAAGCAATCATCCAGACTTGGGTCCAGTTGGTGATGGTTTGATTACATTGATGGATCAGAAATTATCAAAACTAGATGATAGATTGTATGAATTGTCATCAAAGATGGCAAGTACCAATGTTGAGACATCAAAAGTAAAAACTCCTGAAGTAAAACAAGAAACAAAACAGAGAGTGTCTGAAATATTCAACTTCGATAAACCAAAAGAAAGCAAGATAGAGCCAATTGAGATTCCACCAACAAGATCAAGACAATCATTTGAATTAACAACTCTTACAAATATTCCAAGAAAAGAGCCAAAGTTACCATTGTTTGAAGAGGCAAAACAAGTTGTAAAACCAATGCCGCAAGCAAGAATAATCCCAACAGAGACAATCAAAGCAAAAGAAGAGATTATTGAAGAAATTATACAACCAAAGCCAAAAGTTGAAGATAAAATTGAGATCATCCAATCCGTAACAAAACCTGAAACCAAACTTGAGCCAAAACCTGACATTAAAAAAGAAGTTGCAAAAATTAATGAGTACAAGGCACTTCCAGAGCCAATAAAAGAAAAACCAGTTATACTAGATGATGACTTTGATGATGATGCAGATGATTTAGACAAAATCAAAGGTGACATCATGAAAGTGTTATCAAAACTGGATCAAGCAGAGGTAGAGTAATTGACATATGATGATGCCATTAAGGCATTATCAAATGATGCATTAAAATTTGTAAAAGATGATTATACTATAGGATTAGGTAGTGGTCGTGCAGCAACTGCACTTGTAAAATCGCTTGCAAAATTAATCAAGCTAAAAGGATACAACATTAGAGGAGTTCCAACATCGTTACAAATTAAATTAATTGCAGAAGAGGGAGGCATTCCTTTGGTAGAAGCTGATCAAGTGCAACACATTGATGTGGTATTTGATGGAGCAGACCAAATTGATTCACAGAAATATGTAATCAAAGGGGGTGGTGGTGCATTGCTAAGAGAAAATATTTTGTTTAGTCTTGCAAAAAAAGTCGTAGTGATGGCAGACAAGACAAAGTTTGTAAAAAATTTCAATAGAACAGTTCCAGTAGAAATCCATCCACTTGCAAGAAACTCTCTTATAAAATCAATTAAAAAATTAGGAGGGGAAGCTCATGTTCGCTCACTTGATAGAGGATATCCATTCTTTACAGAAAATGGAAACATAATTTTGGATTGTGACTTTGGCACAATAAAGAATCCTAAAGTCCTGACTCAGAAAATAAAACAGATTCCAGGGGCATTAGAGTCAGGAATATTTCTTAGAAGACCTGATGTGATTTACAAGGCCAAAGAAAACGGTAAATACGATATTATCTAAAAATCAAACCAGTTTTGGCATATAGGAATAGAATCTATATCACCTGTTCTTACCAAATGGACCTTGATGATCAGTTAGACAGCATGCACATTGCTTTGTATAACATTCATCAATTTTTTCATGACCGCAAGAACCGCAATGACAGAAATTATCGCCTACCATAATATTCTAAATTACAAGAATTGTAAATAAACTAGACTGGCATTATCATTTCTGACAATCAGATGATTTCTTTTTTTAATGAATCAAATTACTAGAGATATTGACATCAATGGATAAAGCTGGTATCATAGTTACTCTTGTTGTGATATCTCTTGCTTTAGGATATTTAGCAGTTGGAGGCACAGATATTCCCTCAGACATTCCAAGTACTGCAGAGAAGAGTACAGAACCAATCAAGCAAGCAGGCAAAGAAACCAGTGAAAAGTTACAAGAAATTTCAGAATCAGGATCCCAAGTAATGCAAGAGGCAACGGAGAAGACAAAACAGGCAGTAAAAGAAGCAAAAGAGATAGGAGAAGATGTCAAAGAATACACAACATCCAAGCTTCCTTCAAGATTAGTCATCATTCCAGCAGGCACTTCAGTCCCAGGATGTGAAGATGGAGACAAGTGCTATGACCCTTCAACACTAATAATTTTCAAGGGCGGTGAAATTATTTGGAGAAATGATGACTCTTCAGCACATACTGTTTCTAGTGGAGATATTGTGAATGGACCAGATAATCTATTTGATAGTGGATTAATTCAATCAGGTGAAACTTTTTCATTCAAATTTGAAAAGAGTGGAAAATATGATTATTTTTGCATGATTCATCCATGGGCAAAGGCGTCAATTACAGTACAATAATTTCCAATTCTTAATATCATATTTGAGAATCATCATGTACTTGAAATAAATTCCAGACAATTATTTGCATGGCAAAAAAACCTGTAAAAAAAGTTGCATCAACTCCAGCAAAGTCAAGTTTTTCTGAATTTGACAGAGTTTTTGACAATTTTAGAAGAGATTTAGAAAAATCATTTTCTTCGTTTCCAAGTATAGATTTTTCGTCATTTCCAAAATTGCACGAAACTGGATGTGATGTAATCGATGAGGGAAGCCAGCTCAGAATGAAAATGAATATGCCTGGATTGAAGAAAAATGAAATCAGTCTCAATGTCACGGACAATTCAATTGAAGTTACTGGCGAACACAAGGAAGAGGAAAAGAAGAAAAATTACTTGCGAAAGGAAAGACACAGCATGTCATACTATCAGACCATACCATTGTCTGAAAAAGTGATTCCTGGAAAAGTAAAGGCTAAACTTACTGATGGAGTTTTAGATGTGACTCTTCCAAAAAGCAAACCTACACAAATACAAAAGAAAAAACCTATCAAAGTACAGTGATTTTTTTTTTGATTTCCTAATTAGTCAAGATATAACTAAACAATCTTGAAAATTTTAGTTTCTGAATTTATCAAATTTTACCTTACATTCTCTATTTAGATCTTTTACAATCATAAAATAAGTAAATACAAGTATTGCAATTGAGGCTACTCTTAGAGGAATCTCAAAATTTGTAAGAACTGAAGTCGCAACACCGCCAACAGCACCAAAAATAGAGATTAGTGCGACTCCAATTCCACCACAACATGCACCAGCACCAACACCAATTATAGAACCAACCAACCCTGAACGAAGTTTTTTGGTGCTTGCTTGAAGGAATCTAATTCTAAAAATCGACATGCTCAAAACTAAACCAGTTAATGCACAAATCACAACAATTGATAAAAAATTGAGTATCTCATACTCTGCAACATAGAACAAAAAATAGGGCTCAAAAAACAAATACTCAGTTAAATAGATCAGCGGTAGAAACAGTCCTGAAAAAAACACGATAAACAATGCAAGATATCTAAAATTCGAGAAAACTACCTTAAGAGCTAACTCGTGTTTTTCTAACGAAGAAAAATTATTTCATCTCCATTATCACTGCTTCAAAAATCATCGGAGGTTGAGGGCCTACAATTTTTTCTATTTGATCATCAGGGCCTATAACAAAGAATGTAGGGGTGCCTACAACACCATGCGAGAGTGCAACCTTTTTGTTGTAGTCAACTCTTAATGCTTGTTGATCCCAAAATAGACAATTATCAAATTCATCAAAATTCAGATCTAATGTTTTTGAATATTCTACAAGTGCATTCACACTTGCCCAACCATTTTGAATTCCAGCATATTTTTTGTTAAGTATGTCTAGATATTCAAAATAATTTCCTTGTTCTAAAGCACAATAACTTGCCTCAGCAGCAGTTACAGAATCTTCTCCCAACATAGGGTAATCTAATAAAAAGAATTTTGCTATTCCAGAATGGATTAGTTTTTCATCAATTATTTTTTTTTCATGAGATAACCAATTTACACATTTTTCGCACTGATGATCACTAAACATGATGATTGTGTATTGTGCATATGAATTTCCTTCAAATGGGCCTGCATTACTCAAATCAAAGCCTCCAATGAATAATTTATCATATGATGAATCTTGACTTACCGAAACAATTCCATTTGAAACAAGATATTGTATTCCATTAAGGAAATCACGATCATTTATAGTTCCATCTGCCCACCATCCAGCAGAATTTTTAACCCAAGAAGGAATTTCAGGGGTTTTGTTTTGGATTAAATTTTTTTCAACTTGAATAATTTCTTCATTTACCAAGAATTCAATTCCTTTCACAAAATCTTCATCAGTAATAGAATCATTTGCCCACCATCCAGCAGAATTTTTAACCCAAGAAGGAATTTCTTCTCCAAATACACTTGGGATTGAAAAAATTACAATTAGGCCTAAAATAACTAGAAAATAATTCATAAATCCGTTATGTTTCCTAGTCTTAAAAAAGAAAACACAATTTTCATTCTTGAAAATTATTTGGCACATATTCGACCAAATCAAATTTGAAAATGATATCTTAACCTTTTATAATAAAAGGAGTTTTTATATTCAATGAAATTAACAGCCCTAGCGGTACTATTTGCTACAATTCTATTGACAGGTGCAATATTTGCATCATCTTCAGTCCAATTTGCAGATGCAGTAAAAGGAAAAGGTGTTTCGACCTCAGCATATGGTTCTAGCACTAATATCTGTGGACTCCAACTTTGTTCTGAAATTCCAGGAGGAAAAGAAGCATGGGAAGCACAAAAAAATCCTGTGGATGTTGTAATTCCTCGTTATGGTCTTGAACAGAAAGGAATGCAAGTACCTCCTGAAACAGTTCATGAGAAAATGACTCACGGAGACATTTGTCAATGTGGATCAGATGGATGTAATTGTCCAGGATGTTCATGTAGTGAAGATGGAATTTGTAACTGTCATGGAGAATCACACAAATGTTATTGTGGAGATGCAATGAGGCATGGTGACACAGGAATGTGTCAAGGTTGTGGCATGTTAGATCATGGTTCTTATGGAATGAAAGATCATGGAATGAAAACAATTACTGGCACAATACAATCAGAGACTGATCCAGGAAAAGGTCATGAACAGCACCAACTTGCAGTACTATTAGCACCTTCTGATAAAATGTACAAAGGAATGCTAACATATTCAGCATCTGAAAATGTTCAACTAGTTGCACTTCACGGCCCATTAACTGATGATGAAGTTATGGGACAAACTATCTGGACTCCAGATGGCAAGACAAAGTTTGCACTAACGCTTGTTGACCAACAAAACAAGATGGGAACATGGATGTTTACAGGTAATGCATTAGCAGTTCATACATTTAATGATAAACCATTTTCAATGTCATATTCAGTTCACTATGCACAAATTTCTGATGGACATGGAATGTATGGAAGTTGTGATTGTGCAGAAGGATGTTCATGTGATCAAGGTGGAGCATGTATTTGTTCTGGTGAAGCCGGACCATGTATGTGTGGACCAAACTGTAACTGTGGAGATTCTATGAAATATGGTTCTGATTCAACATGTAATTGCAGTGAGGATGGAACATGCTCATGTGGTGCAGGATGCAATTGCACTATGGAAAATTGCTCATGTGGTGAAACTGGTGAATGTACATGTGGTGCAGGATGCAATTGTTCTGGAACAAGCGGTTCTCATGGAGACATGAAACACGGTGATGGAGAAATGTGTTCTTCATGTGGTGGTATGTCAGGACATGATTCTAAAATGAGTGGACATGAAATGAAAGCCCATTCAGGAACAATGCAATCAGAGACTGATCCAGGAAAAGGTCATGAACAGCACCAACTTGCAGTACTATTACCTCCAAGTTCTGATGCATATGCAGGATTACTAACATATTCAGCATCTGAAAATGTTCAACTAGTTGCACTTCACGGCCCATTAACTGATGATGAAGTTATGGGACAAACTATCTGGACTCCAGATGGCAAGACAAAGTTTGCACTAACGCTTGTTGACCAACAAAACAAGATGGGAACATGGATGTTTACAGGTAATGCATTAGCAGTTCATACATTTAATGATAAACCATTTTCAATGTCATATTCAGTTCACTATGCACAAATTTCTGATGGACATGGAATGTATGGAAGTTGTGATTGTGCAGAAGGATGTTCATGTGATCAAGGTGGAGCATGTATTTGTTCTGGTGAAGCCGGACCATGTATGTGTGGACCAAACTGTAACTGTGGAGATTCTATGAAATATGGTTCTGATTCAACATGTAATTGCAGTGAGGATGGAACATGCTCATGTGGTGCAGGATGCAATTGCACTATGGAAAATTGCTCATGTGGTGAAACTGGTGAATGTACATGTGGTGCAGGATGCAATTGTTCTGGAACAAGCGGTTCTCATGGAGACATGAAACACGGTGATGGAGAAATGTGTTCTTCATGTGGTGGTATGTCAGGACATGATTCTAAAATGAGTGGACATGAAATGAAAGCCCATTCAGGAACAATGCAATCAGAGACTGATCCAGGAAAAGGTCATGAACAGCACCAACTTGCAGTACTATTACCTCCAAGTTCTGATGCATATGCAGGATTACTAACATATTCAGCATCTGAAAATGTTCAACTAGTTGCACTTCACGGCCCATTAACTGATGATGAAGTTATGGGACAAACTATCTGGACTCCAGATGGTAAGACAAAGTTTGCACTAACGCTTGTTGACCAACAAAACAAGATGGGAACATGGATGTTTACAGGTAATGCATTAGCAGTTCATACATTTAGCACTGATCCATTTGATATCACTTATTCCATTGTAACAATGGGTGGTGATTCAGCATCGGTTCATGAGAAGAGATCTCATGGTGCAACATGTAATTGTGCAGCAGATTGTACATGCGACAAAGATGGCCTATGTACATGTTCTGGTGAATCCGGACCATGTATGTGTGGACCAAACTGTAACTGTGGACAATAATCCACTTTCTTTTTATTTTCTATTTTTTAAGTAACAAAACTTTAAGACATATTACTAAGAGACAAACTGAAAACGATCTTGTTTGTAACCTTCTTGTAATTTGCCCTCTATGGGGATTTTATTTCCACAATACTCACAGCAATTTTTCTTATCAAGATGCCATTCTCTAATGCTGAATCCATAACGATTTACAACTATCTTATTGCATTCAGAACAATACGTATGCTCCCACTTGTGACCAGGAACATTTCCTAAATACACATACTTTAACCCAACATCCTTTGCAACCTGATAGTGTTTTTCCAGAGTTTCAACAGGAGTACTAGGATACTCCATCATTTTGTAATCAGGGTGAAATCTCAAAAAGTGAATTGGCATTTCAGGCCCAAATTCATCATAAATGAATTTTGAAAGTTTTCTTGCATGCTCTAAATCATCACCTACTTTGGGTACGATCAAGTCAGTAATTTCTACATGGATTTTTGTTTTATCCCTAATTTCTAATAGAGTGTCAAAGATTGGTTGTGGATCAGGAACTCCAATAAATTTTCTAGTAAATTCTTTTTCCGCATTTCCCTTAAAATCTACAGTAATTCCATCAAGGAATTCATTCATCATTGAAACTGATTCAGGAGTATCATATCCATTTGAGACAAATACATTGAACAGTCCTTTTTTTCTTGCAGCTAGTCCACAATCACGTGCAAACTCAATGAAGATAGATGGTTCATTGTAGGTATATGCAATTCCATGTGCGCCATATTTGACTGCAGTATTTGCAACATCATCAGGGGTCATATCAATTCCCTCAACTGCTCTACGCTGGCTGATATCAGAATTTTGACAATATCTGCAGAGCCAATTGCATCCAGTTGTTGCAATAGAGTACACCTTACTGCCAGGATAATAGTGAATTAGTGGTTTTTTCTCAATAGGGTCAACGTGGCCTGAAATAACTTTACCATACGCATATAGTTGCAGTTTACCATTTTCATTTCCTCTAATTCCACATAAACCGATTTGGCCTTTGCCAATCTCACAATATCTAGCACAAGCAGTACATTTTACCTTATCATTAGGTAATGTCTCATAAAGTTCTGCTTCTTTTCCCAGTATTTCCGTCAATGTTTTTTATTGTGTTTTAACGTATTTAACAAGTATGAGAGAATCAAAGGAATTTTCTGATGCTGATGGAGAAGAACTAGTAAAATTTGCTCGAAGAGCAGTTACAGAGTTTTTAAAAAATAATTCAAAGATTGATAATGATGAATTCAATTCCAAATTTAATTTTAGTTCAGGTGTATTTGTTACATTAAACAAACAAGATTCGTTAAGAGGATGTATAGGATATCCAATTCCGGTAAAAAAATTATCAGAAGGATTAATTGATACTGCAATATCTGCTGCGACTCAAGATACACGATTTAGTCCAGTAAGTTATGATGAATTAGACAAGATTACTTTTGAGGTCACAGTTCTTACTCCACCTGTTGAAATCAAAGTAGAACAGTTCAAGGATTATCTCAAAGAGATTAAAGTGGGTAGAGATGGATTGATTGTAGAGAATTCATACTCGTCAGGTTTGCTATTACCACAGGTTCCAACTGAATATGGTTGGAATGTTGAAGAATTTATTGAATACACATGCCAGAAAGCTGGACTAGACAAAGATGCATGGAAAGATATGGATACTAAAATCTCAAAATTTGAAGGTGTAATTTTCAAAGAAGAGACGCCTAATGGAAACATCATCAGAGAATCATATGATGATTTTTTATAAAATAATAAACAAAACAAGGCAATGATCAGAGAACCAGTAGTTGCAGGACAGTTTTACCCTGGAACAAGCACAGAATTAAGGAATATGATAAAACAGTGTATTGAACATGAATATGGCCCAGGTAGCAAGCCTAGTACATCAAATGAAAAAATTTTTGGAATAGTTTGCCCTCACGCAGGATATATCTATTCAGGTCCTACTGCATGTCATTCTTACAAATCAATTGCATCACAGAATCCAGAACTTGTAATCATTATTGGACCGAATCATTTTGGAGTAGGGAAAGATGTAGCCACAATGACAGATGCACAATGGAAAACTCCTTTGGGAATGGTTCAAGTAGATTCAGATTCGGCAAAAGAGATAGTTGAAATATCAAATTTCATTGAAATTGACGAGTATTCTCATTCCCAAGATCATAGTTTAGAAGTACAAATTCCAATGTTGCAAGAAATTCTTTCAAATGATTTTCAGATTCTTCCTATAATTTTACGATCACAGAACATAAGTACTGCAATAGATGTTGGAAATGCAGTTTCAAGAATTGTAGAAAAGAAAAATGCAATAATTGTTGCATCATCAGATTTTACACATTATGAAGAAAATTCTTTTGCACATCAACAAGACAAAGCATTGATAGAACCAATTTTAGAAATGGATTTAGAAAGATTCTATCAAGTCTTAAATGAAAGAAGAGTAACTGCATGTGGATATGGTGCAATTGCATCAACGATGATTGCATGTAAAAATCTCGGTGCAAAAAAAGGTGAACTACTAAGTTATGCAACAAGTGGTGATGTGTCAGGAGATACAGAATCAGTTGTAGGTTATGGATCTATCAAATTTGTTTAAAACTGTGTTTACTTTTTTCCAAATTTACCATGTAATGGAACAAAAGCATATTTTGAATGATTTTTAATCTCAACTATTCCTTTAGAGGTTTTTTGTAGCAAAACTAATGACTGGGAAGAATCACCAACAGGTGCAATTATGAGCCCATTTTCCTTTAGTTGATCAAGTAAAGGTAGAGGAATTTCAGAACACGCAGCAGTTATTATGATTCTATCATAGGGCGATGCTTCAGAATATCCAAGACTGCCATCGCCTAAAATTACATGTACGTTGTCAATGTTGAATTTTTTCAGATTTTCTTGTGCAAATTTTACTAGTTCTGGATGTCGCTCAACAGAATAAACATCTCCCTTTCCTACCAAGTAAGAAAGAATTGCACTCTGCCAGCCTGAACCAGTGCCAATTTCTAAAATTTTTTGTCCATCTTTTACATCCAACCATTCTGTCATTCTTACAACAACTCCAGGTTGAGAAATGGTTTGATTCTTCATAATTGGGAGAGGTTCGTTGTCATATGCATAATCTAGTTCTGATTTTGGAACAAATTCATGTCTTGGAATGTTTCTTAATGCAGATTCTACACGATCATCAGTTAGAAATTTTGAATTTTTCAGATGAATAATTAAATCATTTATTCCAGTATGATATTTTTTTTCAGTTTGAAATTTTCCCATCTAGTTTAATGTCTTTTTTTATAATTAAAACACTTGGTGTGTTTTCATTTTTGATTTTAGATTAGTTTTCTGATTCAGGATTATCATGTCTAATTGTATT
>NZ_JAOULD010000085.1 GCF_029882185.1 Candidatus Nitrosopumilus sp.
CCTGCTGATAAGACATTTGGAAGTTTTAGTGGAATCAATATGACAGTTGAAGGTGTTGCAGCAAAAGCACAACAAACTCCAACTCCAGAACCACCAAAGCCTGCAAAAGGTACTTTGCCAAAAGGTTTCTAATTCAGACACATCTTTTATTTTCTATTTTTAATAGTAATATTCTTCTTTGATCATATTCTATATCATATGTGGCTCCAAAAATCGAATGTCCTAACTGTCAACAAAACGAATGGCTTGAAAATCATGAACTTAGTTATCTTCCAACAGTTATGAAAATGGATGATGGAACTTATGCTGCAGATACTGAGAATGGAATTCATGTTAGGTTGTGGCGTTGTAACAACTGCATGTATGTCATGCAATTTTGGGAACCTGATTAATCAAAAACAATTAAAATTTTACAAGTTTTTCTTTATTTTTGAACATTATTTTGAACAATTCTTTTTAATGTCCTCTTTTGCGCAAATTATTTCATCCCTTAATCAAGCATGCATTATGGGCATACTGTCGTATGAGTGGATATTGTGGTATATCTAATATGTCCAAGGAAACAAATCATTGTACAGGAGATAGACAGCCATTCGATCAAAAGGCATATTAGATATACAAAGAAGCACAAATATAGTTGTAGTTTGTTGTGTGAATAATGACTTCATTTTATGAAGAAAGTGGTTTGGGTTCAGAAGATATATTTAGAGATATTCAAACGGAGCACACGATTTATCAGATTAATTCATCAGCAGAGGCAAAAAAAGCAGCTAACAGAATGAAGGAAGGAACAGATGAAATAATCAAAATGATGCAAGCTGCACGCAAGATTGCATATGATAAAAAAATTGAAACAGATGAATTGAAAATCAACCTATCTGAGAAAAGAGAGAAAATGAAAGAATTACAGCAAGAACTTGAGCGTACAAAAAAACGTGAATTGACAGTAGCTAAAAAAACATCAAATTTAGTTATAGAAGTAAATAAAATAAAAGATGTAATAGAAAGAATCAAAGAAGCAACACAAGGTTTAGATCCAAAATATCTTGAACAATCTCAGAAGGAACTATCTGATTCGCTTATTAGAATTACATTAGAAACAGAAAAAGCACAAGGTGAGCTTAATGCAATAAGAAAGATGGAAGAGATCACATCTAAAAAACTAGTTACGGCTGAAAATGATTTTACAAAATTAGAAGCAGATGCTTTCAGCAAAATAAGAGAAACAGAAAGAATCGTATCTAATGTATCTGCAACAATAGAACATATCATAAGAACATATGATGAAATAACAAATGTGTCAAAAGATCTTTTAAAATCATCAACATTACCAGAGACAGAATTTAACAGTAAAAATAATTATGAATTTGAGCAAAATCAACCCGAACAAAAATTCGAGGATGTCAAAGTAGCAATTTGAAACACAGATAGTACTAACAAATGATACATCCTGCAATTGATCTTCCAATTTGGATTGTTCCTACAAATCTAGAAAATGTTCCATGTCTTTCATATTCATGTGAACAACCTCAAATGTTGGTTCTCATAATTCTCAGCATGTAAAATTTACTTTTTCATTGACTCTTACCAATTATTCATACACAGTTAAAATGATATTGTCAATAAAATATGGATAATTTGATTTAACTTCTACATTTAATTCAGTTTTCCAAATGAATGTCTATGAAAATCAAGAATGTTAAAAAAGTTCATCTTATCTTTAACTCATGATAATGTTTATCCGTATGCTCTAATTCTTCAAATATGGCTTTGGAATTTGTAAATGTTACAGAAGAGATGGCAATAAGAAAGTCCACATCATCAGAAGAAATGATATGCAGAAAATCTAACACACCTGTTGTCTTTTATGCGCAATTTTAAAAGTCCATATGTTCTTAACTGAAGGATTTGATTGTAGAAGATGTTCAATGTAAACCAAAATTGCTGATCATCAAGCATAATGAAACCCCTGCATGTGTAAAATTACAAACAGTTACAAAGATAATTGATAAAATATTCCAAGATGGCAAGTTTCTTGAACAATTCTTTTGTAATATTCTTTTAATTCAATCATTTGGATTTTTAATATTTTTGATTCTCTGTGTAATTATTTTAAATATCTTTTAATTGTTAATTAATTGACTGATTCCATGATTGGTAAATCTTCCATATTTGTCAGATCCGTCATACTTGTTTTGTTTGCAGTTGTATTTTTCACCGTATCTTTGTTGATCTCATATGAGGGTTTTCAATTGCCTCATGATCTTTATACTAGTCATATGTCATTTGCCGATGTTACTTCTACATGCAAACAAATGGATTTTATTTTAAAATCTCATTATATGTCTTATCAACAAATGATTAGATTGATGAATAATGGAAATCTAAATTCCTATCTGACTCCTCAACAAATTGGTGTCGTCGAACAATGTATGCGTGGAAACCTGCCCGAACTAAACTCTTACTTGACTCCGCAAAAATTAGGTTTCTTTGAAGGACTTGGAAATCACAAAGTGAGTGGGAAAGCAAAAATCATTACAATTGATCAAACTAATTATTTAAGGTTTGATTATTTTGACATTGGTTATGATTCTGGAGTTGGCAAAAATTTTAAAATTCCTGAACTTTATGTATATTTGACTCAAAAAAATGTTCTTTCTCCAGAAATTTATTTAGATGAATTGAAAACAAAGGTTGGAGGTAAGAATTACAAACTACCTGATGATGTGGATTTAGATTTGTATGACACTGTGTTAATATTCGATGCAATTCAAAAAGAGCCCTTTGCAAAAATACTTCTTGAAGATCCATTTTATGTTCGTGATGCCATAAACAACATGCTGGATGACTCTAAAAATATCAATCATCCTAAGATTAGTTCACAGATAATCTACAATAGATATGGGTTTCTTGAAGGTATTGACAACTATGATGCAAAAGGAACAATGCTGATTGATTATGAGGAAGATGAAGGAGATCTTACGATTAAACAGTTTGAAATATCTCAAGGGAAAGATCTTAGATTGTATCTTACAAAACATGGTGATGTCAAAAAAAGTGGATACTGGACACTTGATTCTGATGGTTTTGTGTATGTCAGCAGCGCTACTACCAACGAAATACTGAGATACTCGCCCAGCGGTAATTTTCTAGACGTCTTTGTCGACTCTTCTAGAATCAAAAACCCCACTGGACTTTTGTT
>NZ_JAOULD010000032.1 GCF_029882185.1 Candidatus Nitrosopumilus sp.
TTGGCTAAATCATGCTTGATTTCTATGGAATTCAAGATTTTTTGCTTCAATGATACTCAATAATCTAATATGAAACAGGGGAGCTTAGGAGTGTTACTAATTTCGGTAATCATTAAACACAAAGTTAACTGTTACGAGAGGATAGTTAAACAGAGAGAAAATAGGCATGAAATTGAGAAAATTTGGGTTTTTTAAAATAATTTAACTTCAAACAGAAAAAACAAGTAAAAAAATCTAATACACGAAACCAAATCTCAGATAAATTCAAAGAATTCTTTAATCATCCATTGCATTACAGAAAAACTAGTTAGTCTCAGTTCTAAAAATTATTGACTTTGATCGAACCAACTTTAGACATCGTGGATAAAATTATTTTTTGTGAACACAAGTTCCATGATAGGAATGTGTCATAGTTGTCATTCTTCAGGAGTCCATCTAACACTGATTGAGATCAAGGGAAACTCTATGGGTGTCATTCTGGTTCCCCTTTGTGACAAATGTAGAAAATAGAACGATTTCTTCGTGCATCATAAATACATTTTTTTAGAATTGATCTCATGACAATAATGTTTGTGCCAATAAGACCATCAAGAAGAGAAGAAATAGAAGAGGATTAGTTTCTCCACCAAAAGATGTGTTAGAAATATTGAGTTTAAAAAGAACTTGTTATTGTAAAACTAATTTGATGCTTCGCAGTGCACCAAATCAGTTTTTTGACATCTTTGGAATATCACGTTTAGTTATCATTAAGGGATGATAACAGGATTAGTTCTTGCAAAATTTGTATAAAAAGTTAATCATGCAATGGTGCCAATGAAGACTTTGGCAGATGGACGCATTAATCTTTAGGGAAATTTATGGTCTGGTAAACGATAAACTGAATCTGACACATACACTAAGTGACACCATCGCATGAAGTTAAGATGTTATTTTTACATTTAACCAACACGAAGAATTCATTCATGCAAATTCTCAGTACTGGCTAAATAGTATTTTTGAATATACAAGACAAGTGTTAGAACTGTCACCAAACAACTAATTGTTTTTGGTCTTAAGATCTGACGCTATTATATCTACAATCACAGTATGCTAAGAGTTAGATCTATAAACGCATCATAATTTTGTAAATTAAATGTCTAGAAACAAATTATGGTATAGAAATATTCCTTATCTAGAGCAAGATATTGAAGAATTAGATTCCTAAATCATCTATCGGTAGATTATTCATAATCCTAATGGGGATTACGAAATGTGTTGAAAACAACTGAATATTGAAAACTATTGCAAGTAGTTAGGCAGTTTTTTACAAATGATGCAATTGAATCTCTTCCTGGGCACACTACAATAGTTGAGAGGAAAGCAGCTAACATAACAAGATCCCATTCCCAACCTCCATTTGAAACAAAGAATCCATTTTCCCATCTCACGTGGAAGATTGCCCCGAGAATGATTAATTATCAGTATGTGCGATTATCATAAAAATATTCAAATAGCGCATTTTATGCAAGAATTGCTTGAAGATCATTATAAAAGATGGAGAACCAATCAGAATATATCATCACCCTGTAGAAGTGCAGGTCCTCCCAAAAGACAAGATAGTTAGAACATTTAATGAGGACGGTTCTTTGCTTGAAGAATTCAATCTAGTGGACAAAGAAATTAGATTTGATGAAGACATCGATAGCAACCAATGCGAAATCATAGTGACTTTACACGTTAAAAAACAATAATTGCAGCACTAGAAAAAGATCGTACAAAATTTTGAAAATATGTAACCATCATGTTTAGAATCTTGCGTAATCTACCTAAGGATTATGAAATAGGAGCACCGTTACTTTGTTGTCTTCTTTTTTGTAATTCATCCTCCTCTTGAAGTTTATCTAAATTTCTTGAGATTAGTCCCCATAATTCACCATCACCTTCAGTTCCAAATCGCACTGCTCCTGCACGAACCAAGATCTGTCTAAGTTCATCAGGAGGAAATCCTCCCACATGATGCTGTATTTGTTTGAAAGAACGTTGTTTCCAGTGGTTATCTTCTAAGCATTTTTACTACTTCTTCTGCCCTATATTGAGTTCTGACTTTTCCAATATCTTGTTTAAATTCATGATGTAATCTATCTCTCTGAATAAAATATCCTATTGTAGCAGTAACTCCTGCAACCGCAATTGAAATTATTGCAGTAGTGATTTCGTCAACCATAAGATTTAGAAAATTATTTTGTTTAATTAAATGATCTTAGAATAATATCCCATTTTGCTAGAAAAAGCTTGTACAATTTTTAGGATCAAAAAAGAGAAAAACACGTGTTTGGAATTATGCAAGTGCCCTATCAATCATACCTTGGTATGATTCTTTAGATGCAGCACCCACTTGTTGGCTAACTATTTCACCTTTGTTTAATAAGATTAAAGTTGGAATACTAAAGACATTGTATTTTGATGCCAATTCATTGGCCTCATCAACATTAACCTTGACAAATTTTACTTTGCCATCATAGTCAGCTGCCAATTCTTCAACTACTGGACCTACCATTCTACATGGACCACACCATTCGGCCCAAAAGTCTACAAATACAGGAATGTCAGAATTTATGACATCTACTTCCCATGATTTTGCATCTGAAATCTGTGTTACAGCCATTCTAACATTATTTTATTACACATACCTAAAAACGTTCACCAGAATTTACACCGTATTTTTTGTAGTAAAATTAATTTTGATATATACTTAAATGACGTTTTGGTAAATCTGAGATATGAGTTCAGAACTTAGACTTAAAAAATTACGAGGATCTGGAGGCTATGTTATGGCTACGGTTACAGATGAACAACAAATGAAAGGTAACCTAGGTGGCCCAGATCTGTTTTTGGCACCAATTGGAAGATTAGATTCAGATAAAATAACTAAACACTTTTGCAATACTTGTGAGAAAGAATTTGAAGGTCCTCCAAAAATTGAATATGAAAATCCAAATGAGGAAGTTGCAGAAAATCTAATTCTTGCAGAGCGAGGTCAATACATTTGTAATTCATGTAATGCTTCAATTGCAGAATACAGAGACTTCAAAAAAGAAGATGAAGCAGGAGAGGTTGGAAGTGCAAAACCATTAGAACCTCAAGTTCAAAATACACCACAACCAGAAACTATATCTCAACAAGCAGCACAACCTGTAACAACTCAACAAGAGACAGTTACTAAACCAAGTCCAGCAACTTCAGTTACTTCAATTGAAGGAAAAATAGTGTTTGATGAAAATGCAAACAAGATAGGAACTGCAAAACAAGTTGGAATTGATTCTACTCAATCAATGGTTCTTGTAATTACTAAAGAGGATGGCACTGAAGGTAGCATACCTTGGAGTAGTATCAAAAAAATTGGGGAAGTAGTTCTTTTAGGAAAACCTCAAGAGGCTGCCCCTCAACCAGGAAAATGCTCCAACTGTGGATTTGGAAATAAAGAAGGTTCCAAATTCTGTGAAGAATGTGGAAATAAGATCTGATAGTCAGTAAATTTAATCAATGGTACTAAAGGCGATAATATAATTGGCAAAAAGATCAGTACCAAAAGGAGTTATCAAAGACATCATAATTGTTGGTGTCGGAGTTTTAGTAATATGGATTGGTTTACAAGTTGCATTTGGAACTCAAAATCCATTTTATGTTGTTGCAAGTGGAAGCATGATTCCAGTTTTACAAGTTTATGATGTCTTAATTGTTCAAGGTCATGAGCCCTTTGAAGATATAGAGGTAGGAGACATTATTGTTTTTAATCGTCCATCTGATCATAACAGAGTTATTGTGCATAGAGTCGCATCAATTATTCAAGAAGATCCTAAAACAATTAGAACACAAGGAGATGCAAATCCAGCATCAATTCCTGGAACAGACTTTCCAATTACAGAAGAAGAATACATAGGAAAAGTAGCATATACACTTCCACAAGTAGGGTATGTTACGCAGTTACTAAAGCCTCCAATTAACTATATAATTATTGCAATAGTTGTGGGAATCATGATCGTAAAACAGTTATTAAAAAAGAAAAGCGAGAAAGAGATTTCATTTTCAGATCCATTAAATTCAGAAAATCCAGACACTGTTGAAGAATTATCAGATCTCGATAAAATTGAAAAAGATTCAGAATATTCAGAGCATGTTGAAGAAAAAATGGAAAAAAAGAATTCTGATGAAGGGCCTGAAGATTCAGCAAAAACATCTGAGATTGATGATAAATTAAAAAACATTGAAGACGCTATTGAAGAAGAACAAATAGATTCCAAGAAAAAAGATGAAAATCCAAAGAAGAAAGAAAAAGAATACTAGATTCAAAGTTTTCAGACAAACAGGTTCACATTATGCACATATGAAAAGTGTAATAGATCGTCCTGTTTGTTTGGTAGGATTATTAGGTCAAAATCATTAAAAAATGATCCTGATAAATCATAAGTTTCAAGAGTAGTACACCTTATGTAATACTAGAAATTTTTTGTAAAGTTGAAAATAAAACCAGGATTATAAAACAGAATCTTTTGTTTTAAAGACTCGTTTAAAGTAATCAGAGTGTTCTTTTGGTTCTTCAATATCATTTTTAATCCCAGCCAGATTTTTTGCCAAATTCTTTTTATAGCCAACTTGCATCTGTCTTTGGATTTGGATTCTTTGTGCCTGTGGTGAACCTGCACCATGCATGGATTCTGTAAGATATCCAACTGCATTTCTTCCAAGGGTCATATTTTCAATTAATCTTAAAATTCTCATTCTGTTTTCAACATCAACACCTTTTCTTCCAGCAAGATATTTTTTGAGTAGTGGTCCAGCTTCTGGATGTCTAAAGTCTTTTTCAGAGGGTAATGTAACCACTAATCCACCAGCAATATCTTGTGCTAATCTGCTGATTTCATAAGGAAATCTAGTTACATTGTGTTTACAAACTTGTGCAAGCATATCATCATTTAGATAAACACCAGATTTCATTTTATGTCCTTGATGAGATGATGCAATACCTGCAGCAAAGATTGTTTCATTGAGATGAGTCATTTCAATAATTTTATCTTTAATGTGAGATACATTTGGAACGCCGTTGTAATCTGCAATAGTTGCAGCTGCTCCAATTAACACATCACCAAGACCAGTTTTACATACATAACTACGTCTATGATAACATGTGAATCTCTCTACAAGCATTGATGCAAATTCATATTCTCCGTTCATGAAGACTTTAGCCCATGGAATAAACACATTATCTAAAATTATCAAAGCTTCTTGCCCACCAAATTTTGCATTACCATCATCAATATCACCTTCCTCCATGCTTCTTGTGTCACAAGATTGTCTACCGTAAATGTAAGTAACACCTTTTGCATCTGCGGGAATTGCTCCAACAATGGCCCAGTCTTTGTCTTCTTCAGTTAGTCTAATAGTTGGCATCAAAATTATCCAGTGAGAGTTGATACATCCAGTTTGATGTGCTTTTGCACCTGAAACATAGACTCCGTTTTCATCGGTTTTTACAATTCTAGTAAAGAGATCAGGATCTTCTTGTTCTGAAGGTCCTTTACTTCTATCGCCTTTAGGATCAGTCATAGCACCTCCAATCACAAAATTTTCTTTTTGAACCATCTTCACAAATTCTAGGAATCGTTTATGATAATCAGTTCCATGTTTTTCATCAATTTCAAATGTAGTAGAATGTAATGCATTCATTGCATCCATCCCAACACATCTTTGGAAACATGTTCCAGTATTTTGTCCTAGTTTTCTCTGCATTTTATTTTGTAAAACTAGATCTTCTGCACTTTCTGCAATATGTAGAAATCGATTAATTTTCAATCCGGATAGTGGAGAATTAGCTGATGCAAGTGCTTCTTCACGAACTGCTAAATCATAAGTTTCAGCAACAGCATTAATTGAGGGTCTAATAATTGGATGATCAACATAGTTTTCTACTAATTCTCCAAAAAGGTAAATTTTAAGATCGCGACCCCTAAGACTTTCAATGTAATCATCACCTGTTACAATTGATTTAGCGCCATCAGTCATGTAATAATCTTTATTTCTATGTTGTATAAATATTCTAAATTGTTAAGAGTAAGATTTTAGGTATGAATTGCGATCAGAGTCCTATTCGAACATCTAGAATTCTACAACCCTTTCCTTTCTCCATAACCAATACAGGATTCATGTCTAATTCTTTGATCTCCTTAAAGTCAGAAACTAATTGAGACAACCTCTGTATACATTCAGAAAGTTTTACAATATCAGATGGTTTTTCTCCTCTAACTCCCTGTAGCAATTTTTGAGTTTTTATAGACGCAATCATATCATCAGCCTCTTTATCAGTAACTGGAGCAAGTTTGAATGTCACATCTTTTAGAACTTCTACATAGATTCCTCCCATTCCGAGCATAATTACTGGACCAAATCCAGGTTCAAGTTTTGAGCCAATGATGAGTTCTTTGCCACCTTTGACCATTTCTACAATTAAAACACCTTTGATCTCTGCATTCTTGTTGTATTTTTTGGCATTTTTTACAATAGTTTTGAATGCATCTTTAATTTCAGCATCATTATTCAGGTTAACTTTAACTCCTCCTGCATCAGATTTGTGAATGATTTGTGGAGATGCAATCTTCATTACAACCGGATATCCAATCTTTTTTGCAATCTTTACTGCTTCTATTTCATTTTTTGCAAGAGCACTTTGTGGAAGTGGTAAACCGTATGCTTTGAGAACTTCCTGTCCTTCTTCTTCTAGAAGATTTGGTCTCTTTTCTTTTTTGACTTTGTCAAAGATCTTTTTTGTTTTTGCCTTGTTGACTTTGAATTTAGTAATTTCTCCTTCTTTGGTATTTACCCAAATTGCAAATTTTATCATTGCAGCTAAAGTTCTGATTGCTCCTTCAGCATATGTGTAATAAGGAACATCTCCTTTGGATAAAATTTCTCTATTAGTAATTCCTTCATCTAACCCCATCAAGCTTGCAAGCATTGTCTTTTTGTATTTCTTTGACATAGAAACAATTACTTCTGCAAGTTTGTCATAGTTGAGAGTTCCAGAAGGGGTACACATAGAAATAACAGAACCGACTTTTGGATGTTTTAGAACTCTATCCAAAACATTGTGGAATCGATTAAAATCAGCATCTCCTACAATATCTACAGGATTTCTTGAGCTTCCCCAAGGAGGAATTACCTCATCAATCTTTGGACGAATGCTATCAATTTTTGCCATTCTAATTCCTGCTTTTGAACATGCGTCAGTAGAAATTATTGCAGGTCCACCTGCATTTGATACAATCACTAAACCACCTGCTGTTGGAAGTGGTTGTTTTGAAAATGCTGTAGCATAATCAAAGAGCTCCTCCATGGTATCTACTCTAATTGCACCTGATTGTTTTAGTAAAGCATCATAGATTTCATCTGAACCCATCAAGGCTCCAGTATGAGACATTGCAGCCTTTGCACCTTCTGGACTACGGCCAGATTTAAGAACAAGAACAGGTTTTTTGAGTTTTTTAGTAATATTTTTACAAACTTTGAGAAATTCTTGGCCATTGCCCATGTCTTCAAGATACATTACAATGACTTTGGTTTGTTTGTGATTTGCAAGGATCTTTAGAATATCAACTTCACTCATTGCAGCTTTGTTTCCAAGACTAATAACTGCAGAGAAGCCAATTCCTTGTGCACTTGCATCTTCAACTAATGCAGCACATATTGCACCACTCTGAGATACAAGTGCAATTTTTCCAGACTTTGGTGTAACTTTGAGAAATGTTGAATTCATCATTGTCTTTGGATCAAGATTCATCACTCCAAGACAATTTGGGCCAATGATTTGGATTTTGTATTTTTTAGCAATATCTTTAATTTCTTGTTCACGTTTTGCTCCTTCTTCATCTACTTCTTTAAAACCTGCAGTGATTATGATAACGCCTTTGATTTTTTTCTTTCCACATTCTTCTAAAACTGGTGCAACCAAAGTATTTTTGATTACAATGACTGCAAGATCAATGAGTTTTGGAACGTCTAAAACACTCTTGTATGCTTTTTTGTAAAATACTGTATCTCTAGATGGACTAATTGGAAAAACTGTTCCTTTGAAACCATTCATAATATTTGATGTAATAGTAGCTCCGACACTTCCTCTCTTGTCAGATGCTCCAATCACTGCAATTGATTTTGGAGATAAAAAGACAGATTCTGCCATGATATATTGAATCTAAGGATTTTGTATAATAAAGTTATTCATAGAAGTTTCTGATCTCTGGTTTTAGCTTCCCAACATTTTTCCTGCCAAATTTTCTTTTCTAGGAATCCAAAGAATGGACAAATTTGAAAATTTGCCCATAATCTCCCATGCTTCTCGTGCTAATTTTCTCAATTCTTCATTATTTATTGCAAATTCATGATTCAGTTGATTCACTGTATTTTTAGAATCACTGTAAATGGTAATCTCCTCATCTGAATTAACATATTTGTTTAGTGCGGAAATTATTGCGAGATACTCTGCCTGATTGTTAGTGAGATCAGATTTTTTTTCATAAAAAGATTCACCTGTTTCTTTAACAAAATATCCATACCCACTATCTGTTCCACCAGAACCATCAACGTAAACATTAATTCCCATCTTTATACAACCTTGTTATCTTTACAGTCAGATTTAGAACTATCATGTAAATAATTGTAGATATTCCTTGAGATGTAATAGATGCCAGATACGGATCGTAGTTTATAGTTAAAAAGTAGTATTGCAGTGCCCATCTTGTTACAGTATATACGACCTCAGCAATCCCTAGAGAAGTGATTAATTTTTTTAAATCATGTTTTAATTTTCTAGTATTAGTTTTACCAGAATCAAGCAAATATTTTTTTCTATTATCAATATAAAATAAAAAACTAAAAACTGAAAAATAGATTACGTAATCTACAATTGTCGTATAAGTTGTATTAAGAATATCGTCTTGATCAGATAAGACTTGGGCAATAATAGCTGAGATAATAATAGATGCAAAAAATGCCACAAGAACATTTTTGTTTAATTTTAGATATTCTTGAAACACGTATTGAGATATAATTTGTTACAAATAAACTAAGATTAGTCCAATGTGATTTTCAAAAATATAATCAATCCTGCTAGCTCAGCAATTCCTACTCCTAACATGTATGGAAAAATTTCATGCGAGAAGATCTCTTCCATAGAAAAATAAGCAAATGCACCAATGACATTATGTAAGAAGAGCATTCCTGCAACAACAATCATACCTAATGGAAGCTGTGCTCTTGTCTTTCCATACATTTTTCCAAATATACAGATAAGAATTCCTAAAATGCCCATATTTGCAATTGAAACAATAGACAAAACTAGAGAAGTTGATTCCATTTAGTGTAAAACACCTATTGAGCTTTTATTTACTTTTATCCAGTTTTCCTTCAATTTCTTCAAATGCCACCATATTCACTTCAAGAAAAGTTGAGATAAAATAGTTCACGTTATATTTTTCTCCTACTTTGCTTATCATGTTATTTTTTTCTAGAACCTTAATGTGATGTTGAATTGCCTTGTAATCAAGACCTAATTCTTTTGCTAGTTGATTAGTATTAAACGGATTTTCCTTTAATTTTGAAATAATTTTTAAACGATTCAACCCACCTCGTGAACCTGCAAATACAAACCACAAAAGTCGTTTTGCATCAGTATCATTGACCATTATTTATGAAATTTCTTCTAATTTACTACTAAAAGGTATTCTGGGATAGAAGGAAATAGAAAGTATAAAAAACAAATCAGACAAATTTGAATGAATTAGAAAATGATGTTAAACTATGATGCCCCGTTGTATAGGCCGCCATCAGAAGCTAGATCACTGATTTTTCAAGTAACCCTTGGTTGTTCGTTTAACGAATGTTCATTTTGTGATATGTATAGATCAAAAGAGTATTCTGAGAGACCATGGGGAGATGTAAAAGCAGAGATTGACATGATGGCAGAATATTTGCCTGATACAAAACGTGTATTTCTTGCAGATGGTGATGCACTTAACATTGATGCAGAATATATGATTAAAATTGTAAAATACATTAGAGAAAAATTTCAAAACATTGAGAGAATTTCTTGCTATGCGATGCCAATGAACATTCTAAAGAAAACACCTGAGGAATTAAAGCAGATGAATGAAGCAGGTTTGGATATGTTTTATCTAGGAATTGAAAGTGGCTCAGACATTGTCTTGAAAAAAGTGACAAAAGGAGCCGTTGCAAAAACCATCATCAAAGCTGTCAACAAAGCTAAAGATGCAGGATATGTAATGTCTTGCATGGTAATCTTGGGACTGGGTGGAAAAAAATATTCTAAAGAACACATTAAAGGAACCGCAGAAGTGCTCAGTGCATGTTCACCAAATTATGTTGGTGCATTAACATTGTATTTAGAAAATGGAATCAAGCAAGAATTCATTGACAAATATGATGGGGAATTTGTTAGAATCAATGACGATGAATCATTAGAAGAACTGTATGATTTAATAAAACAGATTGAAACTAAAGATGAAATTATCTTCAGGGTAAATCATGGTTCTAATGCATATACAGTAAAGGGAACATTCCCACAAGATAAGCAAGAAATGTTAGAAAAAGTGGAATGGATGAAACAGCATCCAGAGATTGTACGACCACAAGGATTGCGTGGATTCTAAATTGAACTTTCTTGGTTAATGTAAACTACCTTGAAAATTTTAACTAGATAATCACCATCAAAGATTTTACTTGTGATACCATTTTCAGAATTCAAAACTCTGAATTTGTACTCATAATCACCATCTTGTTCGACATTTGTTTGGGCAAAGTGAACTGCATCATTTTCTTTGAAAATTTGAATGATTACAGGATATCCTTCAACATGATTTGCTATATTTCCTTCAATAAATGCCCAAGGCAATGTGTTTTTTTCAGAAACATGGAAAAAGATAGTTGATTTTTCAAGTACAATATTTCCATTTAGAGGAATGATTTCAGTTTGAGGTTCATGTGTATGACCGTTAATGAGAATGTGGCCTGGATGTGGATGTGCAAAAGATGAATCAGTTGATAGTCCTAGAACGAAAATCAAAATCAAGATGCCTGAAAATAAAATTACTTTGTTCATATCAAGATCATGCATTATAGGAGTTTAAGAATTTTTCAAACTAAAGATCATCAATTATAGATTTGAGGTGTTCTGGAAGATCTGGTAATTCTGTATGACTCTCATTGTTTTGAAGATTTTCAGGACCAATTCGCCTAACTCGTTGGGTTCCTAAAAGAGTGTCAATATTTCTCTGAATATCTTTTTCAGGCAATATTGTTTTTAATTTTTCAAAGATTGTTTCTTCGTTTTCATATTTTTTAATCCCATATTGAACAAGGATTGTTTTTTCTTCAGAAGAGAATTCAGTCATATTTTATCAGTGATAATTATGGCTAATAATCTTTGGTTAATCAAATATAGTTAAAATATGATGAACGATAAATAGTTCTACTTGGTAAGTAAATCACAGTTAATTTCAAATGTCCTAACTACAAGAAAATATGCAGGTATTGCAATAATTAGTGGTACAGGGTTAGGAATAATCTACTACTTTTTGACAATGTCAATGCTGCCTTCTCATCTTAGTACTACAATGGAAATAATGCCATTTTACATTCTTACATCAGTTGGACTAACCATTACAATTTCGGCCTTAGCTGGAATCAATTTTGCAATGATGGCTTTTAAAATAAAGAGGATGAAAATGATGAATTCTGTAAAATCAAATTCTTCTGCATTGTTTGGAGGAGCATTTGCTGCATTTACTCCAGGATGTCCTGCATGTACTGCACCTTTGGCAGTAATTCTAGGTGCAGTTGGAGGACTGTCATTGTTTCCAATGCAAGGATTGGAATTAAAATTCATTTCAGTAGGAGTGTTGATTTTTTCTATTTGGTGGATTGCAAGAGGTTTACAAAGTAAAAGTTGTTGTAAGATAGGGTAATTTCAATTAATTTTTGATAAAAATCATCTTTGAAGATATAACGTGTGTTTTTATGTGGTTTTCATGTAGTAATGTTATGTCGATGGGAAATAATCGATCAGCTAAAAAATCAGGAAAAAATTCTACATTAATCATAGCTGGTGTGATTGCACTTGGAGCAGGTCTGCTTTTTGCTTATTTGATGTTCTATACTGCACCGGTAGAGAAAATGGAGATTGTAAAAATAATTGCAGTTACAAATGACGGATGTATCGCTGAAACCATGGACGGTTATGCAGTAAATATAGGAGATTGTAACGCAGAGCCAGGCCAGCGTGTTAGTGCTTTAGTTGATCAAAAAACAAAAGAACGTGCCGCCTTGATGAATCCAACAAATTAATTTTTTATTTTTTCTTTAATTTAGGTTCAATTCCGTAAAGTTTTGAACCATTTTTGGATAAAAAATAATTTCAAATTTTTAGATTCAAGCCATTTGCGACTTGAACCTTCATAAGAAGAAACTGTTTTGTTAGGCATAAAATGTAGTAAATTTTGTATCGAAAAAAGGACATGGGCCCACGGGGATTTGAACC
>NZ_JAOULD010000033.1 GCF_029882185.1 Candidatus Nitrosopumilus sp.
CCTTGCATTGCACAATCACATGAGTAATCTGGATCGCCGCTGTCAGCTTCGCATCCACATGCTTGATCTACCATGATAAACTGGTAATTTTACTTATTTTAAAAGGTTAGTACATCCAAGTAGAATTTTACGCACTTGAAATAATTTGAAGAATTTCATGGCAAGATTTTTGCACCAGTTCTGATTGCTGTTTGAGAAGATTAGAGTCAGCCTCAACATCAAATGCGACCTTTAAGATGTGAATCAGGTCTTGCTCTCGATTTAAGGAGTCCTTGATTTTGACAAAATTTTCTTTATTCACATAGCCCAGATAAAAATAACAATCAGAAATCATAGAGTTGTTTACAAAGAAATCATGTTTTTGTTGAATGATTTCAGAGCGATTATTTTTTTCAACTAAATCAGAGAATCCTTTAGTCGATTTTAACATGCGCTCAAGTAATGTCGGAGTAGCTCGCTCAATTCCAACTGTTTGAGTAACAACAGAAATGTGTTCATTGATAGAATTTTTCTCTAGTTTTCGAAGAGAGTCCAGCATGTGAGATGAGCTTGAACGTTGGCGATTAATTGCAGAAATAGCGTTAGCTAAATAGTAAGATGCACATTTTTGCCAACAAGCTGCAAAGGCATCAGAAGATTCAAGGGATTCTTTAGTTTTTTGACAACAAAATTGTGATTCGATAAGACAATTTTTTGCAAAATCTGAAAATAATGAAACATGTTTTTCACGAATTTTTGCAAGCATCATTCTCAAATCCCAGGATTCATCATGAATTATTTCCATTTGATCATATTGAAGCAATACATCAGAACGAGTTTCAGAAAGAGATGCATGATGAAGAGTTACAAATTCTCCAGAGTATGGAATAATTTTATCAGATTCAGATTTTCCATCAAAGACAAAAACATCATAATCACAAGAATCAAAAGATAAATCAAAGATTCTACAACCACCAAGGCCAGCAGGATACCCAGATAATCCATTTTCTTCGATGAATTTTTTGATATCCATGAGAGAGGTATCGTTGATTTTTCTATAAAGGAATCAACTCACAAAGTTTTACAAATTCATGCAAAGTCAAAACATTTCCTTTAAATTGAGATTGGATTATTTTTCATCAAGCTCCTATAGTGTAGTCCGGTTAAGCATTTTGGCTTCTCAAGCCAAAGACTCGGGTTCAAATCCCGATGGGAGCATCCTAACACTTGCGCCCATGCCCTGTCAAATTCAGGGGCCCTTAAATCAAAATCATGCTTTGGAGATCAGAAGATGATCACCTCAAGCTTTGAAAAAATCCCAGACGAACAAGGAATACACAACTATTCAGGACAAGTAGCAAGATGCAAACAACGCCTTGAGAAAACAGAGCAGGGAGATGCAGGAATTAGTTTTCTTGAAAAACTGCATCTTCACGGGCTGGAAGACGGGCGAATCATAGTGTATGGCGCACGCCTTTCACTGATACTGAAGATGTTCAACAGCAGAGGAATCAAGATTGCTGATGCAAGTAAAACGGATTGCGAAAGGATTCTCTTTGCAATACTGAATACAAAGTCAACCAAGGGGAGGCACTACAGCGGCGAAAGCAAGTCATCCTTTGCCCTTGCACTTTTGCGACTGGTCCACCATGCAAAGACCGGAGAGATCGGCAACAGAGAAGACGGATATGTCGATGAGGTCTCATGGATCAAGCCAAGCAGGTACAGAAACAGAGACGACGAGATAGAGATACTTCCGGAGGATCTTCTCACCCCAAAGGAGCTTTACGGCATCATCGCCAAGACAAGAAACGAAAAAGAAAGGGCAATGATCTGGGTGATGTTTGAAGGGGCATTCAGGCCAGGAGAACTGCTGAACCTTCGGGTAGGCGGTGTGGAATTCAAGGACAACTACATTCTTGTCAGTACTATTGGAAAGACTGGAAAGAAGCGAGTCCCGCTTGTCTATTCCTTCAAGCCATTGCTTGAATGGCTTGCAAAGCATCCGCAAAGAGACGAGCCAAATGCGTATCTCTGGTACTCCCATACATCAAATCAGAAAAGGGCATCATACAGGTATCTCAGAAAGATACTAAAACGCTGTGCAAAAGAGGCCGGAATCAAAAAAAGAGTATGGAACTATCTGATTCGACATACGCAGCTTACAATGCTTGCAAAAAAACTATCAGACCAGACCCTCTGTGTCTTTGGAAACTGGTCCAAGGGATCAAGGATGCCTGCAAGGTATGTCCATCTGTCCGGGAAAGACGTGGAGAATGCGCTGCTGGAACTTCACGGAATAAGACCCAAAAATGAAATTGAGACAGTTGTATCTCTCAAAGTCTGCCCCAGATGTGCAGAGCAAAACACCCCGGACTCGCACAGGTGTTCCAGCTGCGGATTCATACTGGATGAGAAACTGCTTGCAAGGACAGCAGAGTCAGATCAGACCACGCTGCAAGACATGCTAAAGAGACTGCAAAGACTTGAAAAGTCGGGAGAAGCCATAGAGGAGGGTTTTGATGAAATGCTAAAGCAAAAGCCTGTTGTTTTCCAAGAATTTGATGCTGCCTCATGACATCTTCTTTTTTTCTTTTTTATTGACGAATTTTAATATCATCTGTGATTTGCTCTAGTAATTTTTTGTGTCTTTCATAGTCTTGTCTTAGTTGCAATAGTTTGGATCTTGACACCAGTATGTATTCTTCTTGCATACTGAAAACACAATGTTTTGCTTAAAACAGCATTTTGATTCAAGATAACTCAGATACATGATTCGCTTTTTTTGGTTCCACTTTTGATAAATTTCTAAAAAAGATGACAAAATTTGATCATAAAGTTTTGGAAGACCAGTTTATTTTTTCGTTTTTTGTCAACTATGAGACACCTGATTATTTTAACAAAAATCAATTCGTTTGATAACAGTAATGGCAAGACGTTACAATTCACCAATATCTTATCGTTTAAGGGAGATTCCAGTAAAGCAGATAAAAGTTTGGAAGGATGCGCAGGCAAGAACACTTGACAGGGAAGGGATTGCAGAGCTTGCAAAATCCATCAAAAACGAGGGACTTCAAAACCCGCCAATGGTCCAAAAGGAGTCAAAAGACTCGTATCTTCTCATGTCAGGCCAGAGAAGGCTTGCGGCACTCAAAAGATTGGGTGCAAAAAAGATACCAGTTCTGTTACTGACTCAAGGTACAAAGTATGATCTGGAAAACGCAAAGGCAGCATCAGTAATTGAGAATCTGCACAGAAACAAGATGAACACAAAGGACATGGCAGCAGCATGCGTGTTTCTTACTGAATCAGTTGGAAAAAGCAAGGCTGCCAAATCCCTTGGAATATCGCAGCAGACCCTCAAAAAATATCTCGGATTTGCAGCAGTGCCAGACATCTTGAAGAAATATGTTCCAAAGGAACTGTCCCGCGATGATGTCACAAAGTTACATCAAACCATTCCAAACGTATACAAGGCCGTAAAAATTGCAGAAAGGATAATCCCCCTTGATCAAAGGCTTCGCAAGCTGTACCTGCAGACTCTGGCAAGAAGCTCAAAGATGTCACATCCCAAACTTCTCAAAAATGCAAAGGCGAAAATGCTCCAGCAAAAAGTCACCATTGAGCTAAACAAGGGCAATGCAAGAAAACTGCAAAGTCTTGCTGCAAGAAACGGCATGAACGTAATGGAGGCAGCAGAAAAGATAATGTCAGACTATTTGAAGAAAAGATAAACAGACAGATGTCAAGATATCATATGTCTTAAAAAAAAAGACAAATCTAGTACCCCTTAACCAACAATAACAGCCTATGTCTTGCAGCTGATCCTTTGGGCCTTGTCCTAAGGACATAACCACAGCAAGGACAGTGTTTGCCGTCCCAGTTTATGAAAATAGCACAGATTGAGCACCTTTTTTGACCGTTTTCATACCTGCCATTGGCTCCAAAGGGCTTTTTTCTAATCATTGAATAGTTATTCTGGTTTGTTTAAAAGGAGAAAAAATAGCAGTCTAGTCGTTAAACTGTTACTGCTTTGTTGTTGTTGTCATCATCTGCAGTTGCAGTGACCTGATACATCACATCAGGATTGTTCTCCAAGACAAGTGAAATGATGTCATTGGATTTTATTGCGTATTGTGATTGCTCTAGTTTCTTTTCGTCAAGTGCTATGGTGACATGCTGTGTGAGGTTTTCTTTTGGTGGTTTAACAATAGTCTGTTTTTTTAAGAGATTCCTTAGCATCTTTTCTACTGTGTTACGGTCATCATCATGATCATGATCATTATCAATTTGATTCTGTTTTGTTTTTTTGTAAAGTGAGACGTTGAGAATGTTTTGATCAGTGAGTTCTACTTTAGCTGAGTATCTCTTGTCTTCTGAAATCTTTTGTGTATCATTTTCTTGCAGTATGTCATTTTCATGTTGTTCTTTTTGCTGGATGTCTTTTTTCTTGAATAATAATAATAGTGACTGTATGTCTGAAAGTACTTTGTTTACTAATTCATTATTGTTTTTTTGTGATTCTATTTCTTGTTTTGAATTTGGGATTGCATTATTGTTAATCTGTTGTTGCTGTTGTTTCTTCTTTTTCTTTTCCAGATATTCTGGTTTGATATCAAGTGAGGTTCCTCTTATCAAAAGTATGAGATGGCTCTTTATCATCTGGTCTGCAGCCATTACTCTGGATCCAATCAATCCCAATCCTAAAAATACTGCAAAGACAAATCCAGACATTATTAGGTTGTCACTAGTCATAAAAACAAGAAATGTAACCAATATTCCTGAGAACAGTATGGCAGTCTGCCTGATGGATACCTTTCCTATGGGAAGTGAAATTGACTTTTGATTAAGTACAGAGTCATTTTCAAATGTTACCAAATCAATATTTCTGGTGCTCATCTGAGATACCATGTATCATTTGTATAAAAGGGAGGATTGCCCAAAAGCCTAGTTTCCATTAGTGATAGCCTTGATGTCAATGTGCAGTTTATCATCAAATGAAACAATCTCTTTTACTGTGTGTTGCTGTTGTTTTTTCATTAGTGTCTTTTTGAGTTCAGTCTTGAATCCCGTTTCCTTGAATTTCTTAAAGACTACAAAAACTGCAATCATTACAACCAACAACACTACAAGTCATGCAATTTTGGAATAGTCAACATCGTCTGATTGAATAGTATTGTAAACAGAAACATGATCAATGTTATCATCATCAGCTAGAACTACATCATCATGTGCCACATCATCATCATAAATTGAAACTACATCTACAACAATATCATCATCATCTGTAACTACAACATCAGATGGAAAAGTTAATTCAATTGTACCCGTCTCTGTTGGTATTTCACGAATAGTTCTCTCTTTTGATTCCTCAAAAACAGGTCTTGTTCCTAGATCAATGTTGTTGTTGTTTGCAAGAAATGTCACTAGCTCAAACTCGTATTGCTTTTGGGGCTGCACTATGTGCACTGGACTGTAAGATATAGCAGATAACGGAAATGGTAAATCCGATGATATCAAAAAGTAATTTGTTACATTGTTGCTGTCTTCTTCTTCTATTACCATCTTCTTTTTCTTCTTGTCATCAGATGTGATGAAGGGATCAAAAATGTTAATCTCATATCCTACCTTGAATGCGTCTGGGATGTTTCTTGTAACTGAAATGTTCTGCTTGTCAATCATGCGTATGCTATTTTGAGTCACAGAGTATTCCTGGGCATCATCAATCACCGTCATGTGTGGGTTTGCTCCTCTTTCACGCAGTGCTTCAGTTACCTCCCCCCAGCTTGTACCGATCTGCAATAGTTGTGGTTCAGTAGCAGTATACTTGAAAAGAGAAAACAGGGTCCTTTGCAGCGAGTCAGAATATTTTACGGTGTCAGGGTGGATTGTATCGGCTGATCTTACCTCAAAGATTTGTGAATCCACATGAAATACAGAATACCTGACGTCATCTCTATTTGTTGCAACATCACTAATTGCAGCCTGTACCACCCAAACATCACGGTTAATCTGGTTTTCATCAGAGTTTAGCAGGTTTACAAAGTCCATCTTTATGATATAACAAACACTGGAATTGTGATTCGCATTCCCTTGAGTAAAATAGTGATAGTTTGCAGCAGAAGTCTGTATTGCTCTAGGATCGCATATCTTGTAGGTGTAGGAATCCCCAACTGAGAGATTCTTTCCAAGGTGCCACAGGTGATCTTGCTGCCATAAGACTTGCTCGTTATAGTCTGCACCAGGATGAGGCGATGTTAACGCATAAGAATTTGGAATAATCATTATCAAGCCAATCATTATTGCAAACACGGTCAGGTATTTCACAGAAAATTATGTTTGATTTACATAAAAGGAACAATATTTCAATATCACAAGATAGTTTTCCTTCTTAAGATTCTGCCAACTTGTGGTTCATAAAATAGAATCTCTAATCAAAAATCTAGAAAAATATCATGTAATAACTACATCTCCAGGACGCTTTAAATTATCTGTGATAAATGAACGAGCTCCAATTATAATTGAGATAGTACCAAGTATCACAGGCACAAGTAACCACACATGGTCATGTTGTTGGATGATTTGTATGGAGACAAATGGAGCTGCAAATCCTACAATCACACCACCCGTGTAAATTGTGCTTACCCAGAAATTTCGTCTTTTAATAGAAAATGAACTTGACAGTATTGATGGGATTATTGACCATGTGGATGTCACTACAAACAATATAGAAACAGTAAATATCCAAATGACAGGATAAATCAGGAAGTTAATCCACTCCCAATTCGCATAGGGATTAACCAGTTGTGTCTTACCAGTTAACAAGAAAACAATAAAAAAGAAAACTGCAAAAAATGCTGAAGCATACAAAACTAGATACCCGTGTACAAGGATTATTCTTGCATCCACATTATCATGTGATTTTGCTTCAATATCCCCATCATCAATGTATTTTTTTCTTTTTTTAAGCAATAACAGGATATCAAGTTTTTGTAAAAAGTTCACATAAGAGAGGAATTTTGATTCCTTAGATTCGTCATTCCACTTGGTTCTACTTAGGAAATGTCCTGGCACTATGTGTGCAACTAAAGATATCAGAGTTATCCATATGGGATGAAACAAAGATTGGATACACCAACCAGTACACTCTGTCACTAAATAATCGCTACGAGTATAGTATCCGCCCATTATTCCCATGGTTGCATAAAAAAGATACATTACTCCGGCCATGATCAACCAAAGATTGACTATTTTCCTACGAGTATCTTTATCGTGTACATCCTGGTAAAGATCTAAATCTTCTAGAGGATTTATTTTTGCTCTTATTTTTTGCCATTGTTCTGATTCGCTCATTTTTCCAGACACGATGACAGAGAAAATTCCAAGACCTACTCCAATAACGGAGATTATTGGCCACTGTGAAAGTGATGTTTCAGATCCATGTTGAATAAAATCAATACCAATAGTTGTAAAGATCAGAGACATTGTGACTTCCAACATAATTGACCACTGAAAACCGCTCTGTATCCAAGATGATTGCCAACCGAGAGTTTTGATCTGCGTTGGATTTTCAGTAATTGGAAAAATGCCTTTGATTTTTCGAATTGGTTTTTTGATTAATCGTTTAATTCGATTTTTATCTGTTTTTTCATCATTGTTTTCTTTATGTTTGCTATAATAGAATTGCAGTTTTTCTAAGGCATATACCCCACCAGTAGGCCAAAGACCTCCTGTAAAGAAACCTATCAGTACTCTACTAATTATAAAGAAAATTGAAATAAATTCCAGATTGATGCCTGAATAGGGCAAAAATGCAGAAAATATCATCACTATTGTAGAGCCTGTTAAGACAAGTTTGATTACAAACAATCGTCCATGCAGATCACTTAATCTTCCAAACACCATTCCTCCAACAAATCTAGCCAACAGACTAAGCGCGATTATACTAAATACAACATAATGGGGATCAACTGGATTGTCAGAACTAAAAAATGAGTTAGAAATAGGATTTCCAAATACAATAAGAGTAAAAAAAGCATAACCAGTGACTACCCATCCCAATATTGAGAAAGCAATTATTTTTCTTGCAGAGTCGTTATTTTTTTCAGATTTTTCTTGAGAGCGAATTAACTTATCCACTGAAATTTCTTTTTTGTTTTCAGAATCAGATCCATTTCTTTGAGATGCATCATCTTTTTTCTGAGTTATCCTTGCCCAGCTGATCATCACAACAATAAAGACTCCGATTATTATCCAATTCATGTAAATGTCAAAAAATGATTTGATGTCGTCTTGATAAAATTCTCTTTGATCTTCCTGATACTTGTTTCCTATATCAAAAAAGTATGAATCATAGTTCAAGTCATCAATTAGGTTATTGCTTAGAGTTAGTTCATTATGAGTACATTTCACTTTTCCGAATATTTTATCTTTGCAACCAGGAAATTCAGAAAGTTCAGATTCTAAGACATATTGACTATACCAATATCTGATTACAATTTCTTCCTCAAAACTTAATTTTTTGGATTTGTTATATTCTGGATCATTTAGCAGATCTCTCAGGCTGAATTTTTTCTCTAATTCTTTAATTTTTGTATTGTCTTTAATGTCTTGAAGTATTTTTTTTGATTGGTCTTCATCTCCAATGTTATAGTATACAGGAATCATTGCAAGTTTAAGACGAATTTTTGAATGTTCTGAAAATTCATCTAGATTAAGATCTTTGTATCTTTCAATAGATGCATCATAATCTACATTTACCTCATTAAACGTTAGTTTTCTATCATCTAACGATAAATCAGCATTGTATAAAATGAATTTTTCAATTTTTAAAACTTTTTCAGCTTCGTCTATTTGTTCAGATGAAATTGAATCCAAGTCAGAAATGTTTAAAAAATTTGATTTTCTCTTCAAATTGTCATCATAATACGTGTCAGAAGTAAATTCAGGAGATGATGCAAATATGGTGATTGCAATGCTAAACACAGCAAACATGATGGAGACAGACTCTTTTCCAAAATCTAAGACCATCGTCAAAATACCTTAAAAGTGATATAATTACCTGCCTAAAAATCAGCAAATAACCAGAATTATCCTAGTAATGATAGATTTGATACTAAAATCAATTTAGCATTAGATGTTTTCGTAAAAAAATCAAAAATAACTATTAACTAAGAAAGAAACATCAACAAAATATTAAATTATTTGATTTGAATCTTTACTACGTGATTGTTGTTTTCTAAGTTCCAATACTTTTCCATCTTTGTGATTTTTCATGCAAATGAATATAATTTCATCATCACTCCATCCAATTTCACGGATGATTTGATTCGATATGTTAATTCTATATTGTTTGTAAGTGGATGTTCCAAAAACATACTCTCTTTGCTGCAATTTAATTTTCTTATTCACAAATAACTAAAGAAGAATTCCATAAAAGAACAAATATTTTATTCGCGTACTGTTCTGAAATACCATCTTATTGTTCTATACAGAATGTACGTTATAATCATCAATACCAAAAGAATAGACACAAAGTCAAAGAGTATCAAATTGAATATGGAATTAATCGGGTTAGGAGATACGGGGTTTAGCTGCTCAGGAGTAATTTCAGGCAATGTAATTTTTGATTCTCCTCCCCACATGTTGGAACCAACAATTTCAATCTCTACCAGCTGTTGTTCTTGTGGCACTGAAATGTAACATGCGCCACTTGACTTTACTCCAAAGCATTCAGGTAGTTTCTCATAGGGTATGTCATTAATGAATAGTGATTCCAGTACACCAAAGTTCTCATCATAGAAATATTTCAGCACCTTCATGTTTCCCGTGTCTCGCTTAATGTTCAAAACGTTATCATCATCCATGTTTAGCTGATAGTTGTAATCAATTGAAAAGTCGTACCAGATATGATCAAACTTGTTTGTAGATTCTATGGAGCCATTTTCAGCAGTGATTGATATTGTAAATGGCGACAAGGCATCAAGCCCTGTAGTTAGTGGAATTCGAAGTAGCATTACTACTAGAATTTGCAGTTAGTTCGAATACACCTCTGCCTTTGGGAAACACAAGTAATCTTTTTTCATTTAGTTTGGCTAAATTAAATGCATTCTGCTTATGAAGTATTTTTCGACTAAACCCATCATAGCAAGTACCTAATCGAGTAGAGCTTAAAGCGGCGGACAACGCTCCTTCAGGAGTAGTGTCATTTGTTCTTTCACTTTTTGATACTTTCATAACCTCATTCCTACTCAGCCATTAATCAAACTTAAATCTTTTTTCGGAATCACATCATCATGCTTGTTCTTAGACAGTATGAATCAAAAAGCTACGAGTCATTTGTGGAACGGTTGCAAGTTTAATCTGAGATAACTGCGATGCTGTCTATCAGCATCATTCCCCATTTTACAACACTGCAAAAAGCAGCTGCCAGGCTGAGCGATATTTTACTGCATGTTGCAATTGGCAGATTTATTCAAATGATTTGTCCTAGCAAGATGATATTTACAGGAGCAGATACCACAGGATTTGAGACCAGACACTGCACGCCATACTATTCGTATCGCTGTTTCCTGAGACACTCATACACAAAACTGTCTGCAGGATCAGACATGTCAACACAGCTAGTATGCGTTGTTGTAATACAGCACCACCCAGTGAGTCATGACATCAAACATTTTCCAGAGATATTCCAGCAGATGACATCTATTGCAACTCCGTGGATCATGGTTTTGGATATGGGATATGATGCAGAATGGATTCACCAAATGATTCGAGGAAATAATGTACTGTCAATGATTCCAGTCAGAAAAAAAGATGACTGTCCAATAAGACGTACACGTGGAAGGTACAGAAAGCAGATGAGACGTATCTTTGATGAGTCATTGTACCATCAGAGAAACAAATGTGAGGCGATATTTTCTGTTATCAAGAGAAGGTTTGGATCTGATATCAAATCATACAATGAATCCATGAGGGAGAAAGAGTTGTTGTATCGTGTGTTGGTTTACAACTGTCACAGGATGTGTGTGATTTCTTGTTTGTTATGGATGATTTCTAGGGAGCCAAAATTAAATAATTTTTAAATAACATTGTTGTTCATTGTTTGCATCATGACTCTACAAAAAAGAAGTCATGGGTACAAGGTTGTTGAAGATGCTTTACCAGGCATGGGCGCAAGTAGTCTAATGCCCGATGGGAGCATTACACTTTTGGGGATATAGTCAGGTGGTTGTATATCAGACCCACGTGTAATAAAAAACCACACATACGTATTACCATGTAAGAATTCATGCTGTAAAAATACAAAATTCCAGGGTCTTTATTGATATACTGTAGACTTGCCATAATGGAACTGTCCTTGGTATGGGCTAATTTCACTCTATGACCTCAATGAGTTCCTTGAGCTTTCGCCTTGATTTGAGAGGCTTTTTCTTGTCTGGATATCCAATGCAAAGAATTGAAGATGGCCTCAAGTCTGTCCCAAGAATTGATTTTACCTTATTCTCATCAATCATGCCAATCCATATTGAGCTCAATCCAAGGCCTGATGCAGCAATTTGGGCAAGGGCCAAATGAAAGAGGCTTGTACCCCCAAAAGTGTAATGCTGGGGCATAGACAAGCCCATCACATTAATCAAAACACACAAATGCAATTATCATCACCGTTTCTTTTTTAGCCAATCCCATTCAGGTCTTTCGTCACTATCTTCATCCACTGAGAATTTCCATGAAAAGAACATAGATATCATCTATTTTAGAAGATTTTGCTTTTTGTGTCTGCTTCGAGCTTTTGATCTCAATCTAGTTTTACAACAAGGACATCGATTTTCTTCAGTATGAAAAAAACTAGCACATAAGGAACATCGTTTTTGACCGGACAAATAACGTAAACCATTTCTCATTGAAACAGATTTTAGACGATCACACAATCCCATACATGTTTGAGCCATAGTTCTAAGACAAATAACAAATCAGAAAAAATTGATTCGGGGGAATACTGATTTGCCAATTATGCTTTTTTTATAGCCTCCTTTGTGTGCATATGAATAAGACAATTTTTGTGATAGATATAGGAGTAGCAACACAATGTAACACATTGTATAAAATAGAAAAAAGATCTATTTTGTTGGGAAAACCAGCGTGATTGTAGTTTTAGTTAATTTAACATCTAGTTTTTTTTCCAAAATATCATGAAATAATTCAGTAGCCAAGGTTTTTACATATAATGACCAATTTTGTCCCAAATCATGTTGAATTTTAAAGACAAAAGTGTTGTTTTTCTTTTCTATGTCGTGTTGCATCCAAGCAACATTTAACCAAGTTCGAAGAATTTCTATAAAATCTTCTACGTCATATTCTCCTTTCATGAAATTAAGAATGTCTGAAAATGTATCTTTTTCTATCACTTCAGCCAAATGAATTATTTCTTTTTCTGTGAGTTTTTCAACGGCATATTTTACAAAGGGTTTAGTCATAGGCAATAATCCAACTTTTCTTTCATATTTTTCCCATAGAATGTGATTACCCAGTATTTTTGAAACTAGTGCATTGAAATT
>NZ_JAOULD010000034.1 GCF_029882185.1 Candidatus Nitrosopumilus sp.
AAATGAAAAACATAGAAGAAATTGATCAAAGATTTTTCAAAACATTAGTTGAAAATATTGATTCAAGTAAAGTTGCAATCATTATTTCTGCAGATCATTCTACACCATGTATAAACAAAGGACATAGCGATGATCCTGTTCCACTACTAGTTTCAGGGGATTTTATTAAGAAAGATGGCACGACCAGAATGACTGAACAGCAAGCAAAGAAAGGAAGCATAGGATTACTTCAAGGTGCAGAAGTAGTCGAAAAATCTCTAGAATTAATTAAATCTCAAATCTAATAAGTTTGTTTCCTTGTTGCATATTGACAACATGTTTTCTAATTCTATCAACATCTATTGAATAATACATAGAGGGAGACGTACCTAATTTTTCCAAGGCTCTGCGTAGCATTCCGATTCCAATGTTTTCTTCATTTTCTTGTTCATGAGCAAATGCAACTGCTATCAGAATAATTCCCTGAACAAGTTCCTTTTCACGTCCATAGCACTGATTCCACACACCCTCAAACGCTTCATGACATTCCCAAAATCTTTCATTGTTGAAATAAAATATTCCATCGGCTATCCCTTTTTCTTTGTCTATATGTTCTTCAACAACATGTCTCACATTATCAATCTCACCAATAGGAGATAATTTTTCAACAAGTGGATCTAGATCTTCTTTTTTGGCAGCAACATCAAATTCAATGAATTTTGTGGCAACTCTAGCAAGTCTAACTGAGACATCCATATCATTAGCAAGATCTCTTGCTCTGTATGCTAATTCTCTACAATTCTGAGGCAGATATTTCTCGTTTTTAAAATGCAGCAAATAACGTTCCATAAGATAATTCCGAAGGATTTTCTTAAATCTCTTATGTAATTGCAATCAAGGTTTATATGAAATATCTAGAGATTTTGGATACATGTCCATAATCGAGACAATTGCAGACGTAGATAATGGCTTTCTATCAAGAAGAGAATTAACGTGTAATTTTGCAGGGTTGGGAGGCAAGCTCAAAAGCCTTGAAGCTGCAGATATGGTTACAAAAGAATTCAAACTTGACGGCAAAGTTGTAATCCCAATGAGATTGAGAACTCATGTCGGTAAGTCTCTTATTACAGGTACATTCTATGTTTATGATGATGAAGGGTTGGCAAAAAAACACATCAACCCAACAATATTTTCAAGACTAGAAAAAACTAAAGCTAAAATTGCAGAAGCCGAAGCAGCAGCAAAAGAGGCCATTTCTGAAGAGGCACAAGCTGAAGATGGAGAAGTTAAGGCAGATGCTGAGACCACAGAAGCCAAAGAAGAGGAGAAGTCTGAATAATGCCAGTAGAGAAAAAAGGCAAAAAAGGATCCAGTCCAAATATTGCATCTTATTACAAAGTCGAGGGCGATAAAACATCAAGAACAAGAAAAGTCTGTTCAAGATGCGGAAAAGGAACTTTCATGGCACAGCATAAAGATAGAAACACATGCGGCAAATGTGGATTAACAGAGTTTAATCAATAAAAAATTATTTTAAAATTATTTAATACAATTTCTTTTTGTGAATTTTTGAGCTTTTTTCTTCCAAGAGTTCCATTTTTGAAATAAAAGCAGGATCAAGTTTAATTTTAGAAAGAGATTCAGCAGACAGTTTGATTGTGTTTGTGTCTAAAGAAATGTTAGATTTTGGAAGATTTCTATCTGCCCAAAATTTCATGACTTTATCCTCAAGTTTAAAATCACGGAATCCAGCAGGGAATTTCTTTGTAATATGGTTTAGAAGTGTACGATCATTGAAAACAGCTCGAGGTTCAAATAATCTAGTTTCATCGCTGTAAACATTTTCAAACAAATTTCCAGAAATTTCATCAGACAATAATTCCATCTTTGAAATTTTTCGCATCAAATCTAAAAAATGCAAAAACTCATGAGCCAATATAGCATGTATTGTTCCCTTTAATCCATATGCAATCAAAGGTGCAGAGATTTGGATTACAACCTGAAATTTATCCTCAAACACAACAGGAATAGTTCGTGCAAATAAGATTCCATACTGATAAGAATTAGGATCAGGGGATGAAACAACAAGAGAAGGTTCAACGTATGCTATAGGATATCTTATTCCAGATGCCTTTTCGATTCGATTAATTCCTTCAATTACAAGAGGGAATCGCTTCATAGTTAAATTAAAAACATCATCAGGGATTAGCCCTTTGGAATGTGCATCTTTGAGACGTACTAACGGATCCAACATTACACCTCGACAGTTTTGAATGTAAAAAGGTTGATTAGATCAGGAACGTGGTTTGCCGGCTTTCTTTTTTTTGCGTGTGTCGGCTCTTTGATCAGCATGTCTTTGATGTTTACCTTTTTTTCTTAATGGCATGATAAATTACGAGATATAGTGCTAGTTAATTGTTATCATTGACCACAATTTCTAGAAAATCAAATTCTTTGCATATACACGATGTTTCAAGAATTTTGGCAACATTAGGAGCAACATCATCGCCAATGACAAATCGTTTGATAGGAAGACCACCCTCAGCCTTTATAATTAAAGTAAATGAATTTGTTGAATCTTTTTTGTATTTCACCTCAAAAATTTTCTTTTCAGAGCGTTTTCCAGATTTCTCATAAACAACTACAGGATTAGTTGTAAGTTCTTTTAATTTTGTAAGATATTTTGAATTAATTTTGTCTCCTGTGGAAATTTTTATGCGGATAGTAGAAGTGAATTTTATGGATCTTTTTGGAGATTCATTAACCAGTTTTAGATTATTAAGATTGACTGAATTAATCATAGTATCAGATAATTTGGATTTTCTCTTAACAGGGTTTTGTATTTTAACAAAAAAAGGTCTTCCAGATCCTAAAACTAAACTGGATTTGTCTTCGCCACCAATCCAGGTAAATTTTGCAGTCATACCACCAAATTTCTTAAAAATAAATTTTGAAATTACTCCTTCTACACTATCAAACTCTGCAATGCCATGAAAATTACATGTTCGGCATCCTTTTCCTGAGCAATTATCACACGGCTTTTGTTTTTGAGGAAACCCTCTTTTGGATTTAACATATCTTCCTGAAATAGTGATGGATTTTGAACGTAATTGACACAATTCATCTTTTAGATTCAACGTAAACATAATTTCAGGATCAAGAAGAGTGATTCTTTTTTTAGTTTTCCTAGAGAATAATTTCCCTAATTCTTTTGTGACATCTGTCTTTATACTATTGATTCCTTTGAGTTTGAATTCAGATCTAATAGAATCATCTCTATCAATAATTGACGGTTTAATTATTACACCAATACCAAATGTGGAAAAAGTGTAATTGGACGAAGCATCAAGCATCAGTTTTAAAAAATGATCTAAATTATCAAACAGATTTTTACAGATGTGACATCTTTCTGTAGAGTTTTGAGAATTATTGAGTTTTTTACCGAGTCTATTTGACGAGAGACGTAATTGTTTTAAGAACAATCTACCCAAACAATAATCGCATAAAGGATATTTTTTGTTAATTTTATTCACAGTAGGAATAATTTGTGGGGGGATTAACATGTTGGATTAGGATTTGTATTGTTACCCTAATCCCATTTTTCTAAGAGTGCCTTGCATCTGACGACCCTTAGAGGCCTTCATCATATTCTTAGAATTTTTGTAATTTTTAATCAATTCTTTTACTTCACCTTCAGGCCATCCAGAGCCACGAGAAATTCTTTTGATTCTAGATGAATTTAACAAATCAGGATCTTCTTTTTCTGCTTTGGTCATGCTTTGAATTATGTAACGCCATTTTGAAACTCTTCCTTCCATTTGATTCACTTGATCTCCTTTCACCATTCCAGAAAGTCCAGGCATGCTGTCTAAAAGTCCTTGAAGAGAACCAACTTTAGTGACTTCTTCTAATTGATAAAAGAAATCATCCATGTTCATTTTTCCACTAGAAATTCTTTTCATTCTAACATCATCACCTTCATTTTGTAATCGTTTAGCTAAATCCAATACGGCTTGGATATCACCCATGCCAAGTAATCTACCTACAAATCGAGTAGGAGAAAATTTTTCTAAATCATCAATTCGTTCACCAGTTCCTATGTACATTATTTGTGCACCAGTAGCTGCAGATGCTGCAAGAGCACCACCACCTTTTGCAGAGCTGTCCAATTTTGTAATTATTACACCTCCTACTGGAATAGTCTTATGAAATGCTTCAGCTTGATTGAAACATTGTTGTCCTATAGTACCATCAATTACAAGTAAAGCCAAATCAGGTTCTGCCACTTTGTTAATCCTATCCATTTCGTCAAGCAAGTCCTGCTCTTCTTTATGACGACCAGCTGTATCAATCAAAATTACATCTAATGGTTGACCTGCAAAATATTTTAGACCATTTTTGACGATATTTGGAGAGTCTTTGTTATTTTCTTCACCATATACCTCAACATTGGATTTTTCACACATTGTTCGAAGTTGGACTAGTGCCCCAGGTCTATAGGTATCAGCCCCCACAACGCCAACTCTGTATCCCTGTCGGGTTAAAAATTTAGCAAGTTTTGACGTAACAGTTGTTTTACCGCTGCCTTGAATTCCAAGCAGAATAATCTTGTTCTGTCTTCCAGGTTTAAAATCAAATTCAGATTCATTTCCAAGTAATTTCGATAGTTCATCGTAGAGGATTTTTACAATATGGTCTTTACGTGAAAGTCCAGGAGGAGGAGTCTCTTTGAGTGCACGTTCCTCAAGGTGTTTTGTAATTTCAAGAACCAGTCGCACATTAACATCAGATTGGAGTAATGCTCTTTGGACATCTTTGGATAGTTCTTTGATAAGTTCTTCATCTATTCCAGAAGATTTTACAATTTTTTTGATTGCATTGCCTAAGCTATTCTTTAGACCATCAAGCATGATAATTTAACTCCGCATCCACTATTTCAAACCTTCCTCGGTATCCATCCCATTGTTTTTGAGACTGATTAATTTTGATCGAATTGGTAAAGAGAGGACAATTAATTACAAATGTTTCAGCCTCACCTCCTTCAAAATTTAGATTAAATCCAAATTTTTTAGATAGATTTTTCAGAGTAGCAACATCAGATTTGGAGATATGTTTTCCTAACCACGAATCATCCAAACCACCTGAAGACACAGTAGTTAAAATAAAATCAAAGTCAGAATCAATTAAATCATTCATGTATTGTTCTGGATCAATTCCCCATAATGGTGCAATTACAATTAAATTTAATTTAGAACAAATACTTTGAAATTTATCTTTTTGAAAGTTGCTTTTTATTCCTCCATGAACTATTCCTTCAATTTCAAATTGTTCTTTTGCAATTTGTAATAAATTTTCCATTACAGATAGTTCATCATCAGTTTGATCAGAATTAGAAGTAATAATTAATTGCTGGATATTCATTGATGTTGATTGTAATTTTGTCCATCGGATATTTGGATGATGTAATAAATGACTTTCGTCAGATTTTGGAAAAATGCTCAATAGACATCTTATTTCATGGCCTTGTTTCTGTGCAAGATAAATTGCATATGTGCTATCTTTTCCACCAGAAAAAAGAGAAGCTAATTTCATAGTCTAGAAAAGATACAACTGTGGAAATTTTTTAAGTTTATTCAAAAAGGACGCTTCAATACTCATAATCGTCATCATAAATCAGACGGCTTTTCCGATAATCATCAGCATCCGCACTAGTTCTTAATGCGCATTATTTTAGTTCTATCCATTACAACCCAGTATTCTACATTTTGACCATTTTCCAATTTGCCTTTGACTTCATCATCAATCAAAGAAATGTCAACAGTCTCAAATGATTCAGAATCCATAACTTGTATGGTATCACCATTAATTGAGATAATTTGACCGATTTTTTTGTTAATCATTGGAACGTGAATTTGCATGCTTACAGGGCCTACGTGAGGTCTTTTTTGACCATCAAAAATCCCTTCTCCAACAATTCTTGCTTTTGCTGCACCGTGCTTTCCTGGTTTTGATGTATCATATTCAACAATTCTACATGGCTCCCCACTAGGTTGATCAGAGTGAGGCAGTAGAATGTATGAACCGATTTTTAAAGAACCAAGATCAGATGGTTTACTCATGAAAAACAGTTTTTGGTCGAATATTTAACTTCTACGCGTGGCAAACGGGTAGAAAAGAATCATAAAAAGGAGTTATCAGGGGAAAGATCCAACGTACCTATGTTCAAGTTTTGGAACAACAGTATTTAGATCATTCTAAGGAATCATACTATTCTCTTTTAAGCAAACTCTGCAAATTATAATTTAGTATTCATACGGTAGGAGTCATCTAACCGTTTTACCAAACCATACCGTCCAAGGGGTGGGCCAACTTTTGCCTATCCTTTTCAAATTATCTTTTGTAAATTACACATTAACACGATTCACGTGATGAATGAGATGAACGAATCATTCGTGTTGCTTTTATTCAAACTGTACAATATTACATCATGAGTAATCAAAATAAACAAAACGAATCAAGCTGGGAAGAAGTACAGGGACTGTCCTGGATTTTTTACGAGGACTAGATTTTTCCCTAGTTTAATTACATGTGTTTTTAGATATTTTTCACCCATATCTCATTTGACATGTGTATTGCAATTCAGAAAAAAGATTCTCGAGAAATACTTTGTAAAAAACATCTTGTATTTCTCAAATCAAGACAACTTAATCAAGAACAACTCTTCGGACATTCTCAAAAGGATTGAACTCTCTTTCTTGTTGCACCATGTACATTCCTTCTGGGATCTGTATGGTTTTATGCTCCTGATGTACAAGTTCTGCAGATGTTTTGACTTCAAAATAAAGAGCGTCGGGCTCTTGTTTGTACACAGTAACGCTTCCCCGTAATTGATGCTTGTGTCCTGTTTTTTCTCCTTCTGCTATGATGACTGTATCTGTTGGTTTTAGGTTTGAAGGAATTTCCTTTGTATTCCTTATCAGCAAATCCCCATGTCTTGCAATCCACACCATTATTTCACCTCCTTTTCATATCTTATCAAAACGGACTTCATGTCTCAATATCCAAATTGTCGTATTCTTTTGGCGTAAGATGAAATTTCCATGCCATTGCATTGTCTGCAAAATTCATGTCATCAGGTACAAAGCTAAAGTAGATTCTGTCTGTGGATGGGCATTTGTATTTTAAAAGCTTGATCGATCTTCCGCTAATGAGGCTGTCCCTTAGCACGTAAAGCTCGTTTCCACGTTTTGATTTGTTCATAAGTTCGGCATCAATCTCATCAATCAGGGTATCATACCCATACAATTGAATTGCAGTATGCCTCTGCTCAATGTTTTGAATTTGGAGAATCTCTTTGATCTTCAACTCCCTCTTGGTGACTTTCTCCCAAAGATTTTTCTCAAACATCACACCATGAATGAAATAGTCATTTTGGTCACCTTGCCAATGCACGGCAGCTTCTGATACGGAGTGCAATCTGCCCTGATCATCATTCTTTATTTTTTTAGGTGTGCTGCAGAGTATGGCCACATCCTTGAAAAATGATGCATGCCATATGCCCCTCATCATCATGTTGGAATAACGAATAAAGTCTTCTTTCACTATGCCGTTATCCAAACATCCTATTCTATCAAAGAAAGAACTGGACATGATCCAAACTTCTGTGGACAGACCAAAGTTTGGTTGACGTGCCATGATTCCGTTTAGATAATTCTGCCCATTGCCGTTGAGTACATCTAAAATGTCTCGTATTATCTTGTTTGTAAAAACCTGTTCAAGTTTTGTTAATTCAAGTATCACGTCATTGTCTACATGTTTTTGTATCAGTTGGGTTGTGTTTCTGATCAGTTTTTTTCTAAATTTTTTGTGTATGTTGTGGTTTATTGGGTAAGAAAGAGTAAGGGATTTTGTACTGGATGTAAATGAAGGTATTTTTTGATATTCTGCAAAAGAGTCAGCTATCACAACTTTTGGTTTTGAAAAACCAGCAATATTGTACAACCAATCAATGTCTCTGTCTGTTTCCGAGTTTGCGGGGTTTTTGCCCGATATTGTAACTAGTTCCAGCCATTCTCTTTTTACATCTTCTAGAGTTTTTCTCTGTTCTGAATCAAGTTCAAATATCTTCTTTTCTCCAAACAGTTTCATATTGTCTTATCACATTCTTTGAAACTAAAACTTGCATAGGCAAATTATCTAAAACTAGGCAAATCTCCTATCAATCACTATATCTTATTTCACTGCATTAATGTTATGATGTTGTTATGGGGGACACTTGCAATTTTGGCACTGTGTATTTTTCTGATTTTTCAACCGTATGGAGATGAATACAACCTACTGTACTTTCCAGTTGGAGCTGGTTTAGGGACATTTCTAGTAACAGCAGATGATTTTGTTACACAGCAAAGATTGCTTAAACGAAAAAGATGCTACAGATGCCATAGAATTGATGCAGAACTAACTCCTGTAATTGAGCATAGATTGACAAAATATTACTTGTGCAATGACTGTCCAAAAAAACATCATTTTCTACTACGACGTGGTGGCTCAATAATATCTGCAGTCACCGTGATTATCTTTTTTGTAGAACCTATCTCAGCTCACATAATTTTCCTAATCGGAATGCTGATTTTCAATACAAAGAGAAGCAGTTATGAAAATAGGTTGTATTTCGAACAAGGTCGCTGCTATAACTGTAAGAAAAGTAATGATACAGTAAGACTAATGCAAACTCGACACATTCCAACATACTTTGCATGTTTTGAATGTCCTAGGAAATATGATGCCATTACAACTTCAGAGGGATGATTTGAGGCAAAAACCTCAGAATCAATGTTCTTTCTGTGGTAATATCATACAAAGATATTGGGATTCAAGATACAACGGAGTGCGAGGCAAGTGTAATTTTTGTGATTCCAACTGGCCAGAATCATAGATTGACACAGTCACATTATTATCCAAACATCATAAAATCTTGATGGATATGACATTATATGGCGAAGAGACAAAAAACTTGTTTTGGATATTGGGAAACGAGACTAGATTTCAAATCATAATGCAACTTGTCAACAATCTAGACGGACTATCAATTTCTAAAATTGCAAAGAATTTGGAGACAACAATACCGAACATCAATAAATCGGCAGATCTCTTGCGCAGATACAACATTATTCAAAAGGACGGAAACAACATATGTCATCTCACTTCGTTTGGAAAGCGAGTAACAACTCACATCGGGTTTTTTAATTTTATCTCTGAAAGCAAGGATTATTTCAATAATCACGACATCGGAAATCTGCCAGGAGAATTTGCTCAGAGAATGGCGGTGTTTGCAGATAGTGAGAGGATTCAGGGAGTTCCATTAATTTCTGCAAAAGAGAAAGAGATGCTTTGCAATTCAAAAGAATACATGCACAGCATTCTGTATGAGGCCAAGTTCGATACAGACCTTCTTTCCACCATGAAAAAGAAATTGGATGAAGGGATAAAGATCATTACTGTTTATGGCAAGAATTCCATAATCCACCCAGACAGCAAGAAAATCTTCAAGGGAGCGGGACTTGGACCATATGTCATAAACGGTCAAATATCAAGAAAGGACAAAAATTTCAATATTCAAGTCTCAGTAGTTGTGACAGATAACGAATCACTTGTAATGTTTCCAAACACTAATGGAAAAGTTGACACTACAGAAGCGTTCTATGGAAAATCTAAAGAATTGCAGGTTTGGTGTGAACAGTATTTTCAGTATTGTTTGGATATAGAGTGAACTTACATCTCATCTAACCAGTTTCTTGGTATGAGGTAATAATATACCAAAATACCAAACATAATTACAGGTATTGTAAAAACAGCAAGCTGTAACAACCCCAAGGAAAGTACATCTGTCTTTGGATGCATCACATAAAGCACCCAGTCTTTCATTATATGTTCATTTTCTTGGGGCAAGTCAATCCCTTTGAAATTTATCACGACATAATCATAGTTATCCATTAACGAATTGTCAAAGGGAATCTGTTTTTTGCTTTCATGTTTTTCCTCGAATCTGTCACATGAATTATTGGTACAATCAAACGCAATGAATCCCTGATGATCCACCAGGATCATCCTTGTATTGTCTAGGGAAGTGAGTGGAACGGTCTCTTTGATTAACTCAGACCAGTTTATTCCCATTACAAGATGGGCAACGGGAGGACGATATTCAGGAAGATCATTGTATATTGCAGTTACAAGACTGTTAACAAACATGCCTGGACCCGTTGCAAAATATGTGGATGAAAGGTAGACAGTGTGTTTTTCCATCCCCTTACATCTGTCAAGCTGAGACAGATCCCTATTTGGATCAAAGGAATGCCAATAAGGCTCGTAAAGCAACACGTCACAATGTGGAATGGAATTTGACACCAGCATGTACTCTATTTCAGGATGAAACGACATTGCCTTTAGAAAAGAGTTAACGTTGTTTCTTTGGTCAAGAGTGATTACTATCTCTTGGTTTTTGTCGTGAATTGTGTTTGTGAATTCTTTTTGAATTTCCATCTCTGCCTTTTGATGTATGTCAATGAGACTTCTTATCTTCTGTTCCAGATGTGTGCTGATTTCTGACTTTTCAATATCTGAGATTATAATGTCATCATAAAAGTCTGCAAAAGTGATTCCAGTAAACATAATGGATATTACTGCAATTCCCATCAGGGTTAGTGATAATACCTGATTTTTTTTAGATATTTCAAATATTAGCGAAGATTTGTTCTTGTTAGGTCCCTTTACATTTCCAAAATTTTCTTTTTCAGATGTCTTGTTTTCACAATGAAAATTATAGATGATTATTCTCCTTCCGTGTTTTATGGGATAAATCCCAATGTTAGTAAGATATTTCTCATACTCATCAGTTATTGCGGATATCGTAGCATGGGCACTGGCAGTCAACAGAATTTGTGTCCCGTCACCCAAACGCATCACACGTTCACAATCCTCAACTCCATTGCCAGATGCATTTGATATTTTTCCATCATCATACGTTATTCGACACTCTCCCACATGGATTCCCTGTCTTGTCAGGAACTCAACTGAAGAACCATGTTTTTTGTTAAAATCATCCACTGCAAACCACATGTGTTTTGCCAGATTCATCAAATCAGGAAGGTGCTTGATTTTTGTTATGATAAATGTGCCATCATCATACCTTTGCGCAGTTATCCTTCCCACTTTCATTGCATTTTGGTAGTGTTGATTTGACTCTAAAGAATCCCAAAAGTATTTCTTGAAATCAGCCACAAGTTTAGAATGCTTTTTAGTGGATTCTTTGATATCTACTCCATACACTGCAACAAATTCTACATCGGAGGCCAATACAGGTCATGATTGACGAATACTTCTAAATCTTTATAGACAAACATACTATAATTAGTAAAATTTACAACTTAATGATTTATCAAAATCAGGCAATCTAAATTATGGATTTCAATGCAAAATGGTTCATAATCGGAATAGGAGTAGGTTTCTTTGTAGCCATGATGATGGGAATGTCCCTCATTGCTATGTATCCGCCTCAGAGCATCGAACAGATTTGTTTTGAATCGACTCTTACAAGCGAAGATTATGAAAAATGTCTTAAGAATTTAAGATTGAATTAAAAAAGAGCAAATTACAATCACTCGTTTTTAATTTAAAGATCTCTTTTTTTTTATTATTTTAATTCCACATGAGTATTGATTTTGACAACAATTTAGTGGCTAACTCTATGGAGATTCAAATTTGTTTGATCATTTTTGATAATGTTGGTAAGACCAACATATTTTGTTAACCCAAATCCAAAAATACACTTGCTAGTAGTTAGATGTGATGCCAAAAAAGGCAATAGTGATTGGAGGTAGTATTGCAGGGCTTTTGGCAGCACGTGTTCTATCAGATCATTTTGAAGAGGTAATCTTGATTGAGAAAGACAAGTACACAGATGATGACCAAGTAAGAAATGGAACACCTCAAGCCAATCACATACATCTGTTGCTCGTAAAGGGAAAAGAGATTCTTCAAGATTTTTTCCCAGATTTAGAAAGAGAACTTATCGAAAATGGAGCTAACAAGATCGATTTTTTAAATGACGGAAGATTTTGTCTGCCAAGTGGATGGGCGCAAAGATTTGAATCCGGAGTAATTACATTTACCTGTACAAGAACACTTTTAGAAAATACAATAAGGCACCAAGTGCAAAAAATTTCAAAGATTAAGATACATGATAACAAGGCAATCTCATCATTTGTTCTAAAAAACGCAAAAAAGATTAGTTTAAAGACAATTGCAAATGAAGAAATTCATGCCGATCTAATTGTCGATTGCACTGGACGAAATACAAGAACGCCTGATTGGTTAGAAAATATAGGCTATCCAAAACTCACAGATACCAGAGTGGATTCCTTTGTAGGCTATGCAACGAGAAGATACATTCCA
>NZ_JAOULD010000008.1 GCF_029882185.1 Candidatus Nitrosopumilus sp.
AGTGATTTTGAAATCTTTTTCCCTCCTTTATCTAGAAACATTTCATATTTTACATGATGTGGATGTGGAAATCCTAAAATTTCATCTGCGACCCAGTCATTCACTTTAACTGAATCCATTATGTCTTTTCCATATGCTTCAAATCTAATGTCGAATGCAGTCCATCTTGCAGCAAACTCTACTTTCCAAGCTAATTTTCCAAGGTCTTTTCCAATATCTGCCTCTCCTAGATGGCCACATCCCTTGACTTTTTTTGAACCAATTTCTGTATCATGACATGAGTACTTTACTTTCCTTTCATCTGAGATATACTCTGTAGCTTCTGCTGTGTAAAGACGATTACAATTTGCACAAACTGGAAAATATGGTAAATATTTCTGATATTTCTCCTGTCCTACTAATTCTGAAATTTTATCTCCAATTTTTGTGCTATTTTGTAATATTGTGTGGATTTGATCTTTTAGTAATCCTTGTTTGTATGTGTCCACTGCTCTTCTAAATTCATATTTTATTCCAACCTTGTCTAATCCTTCTAATAGAATACTACTCATGTGCATTCCGTAGGAATCATGACAACCGTAAGGATCTGGGATGAGTGATACTGGTTTTGCAATATGTTCTTCTAACCCCAACTCTTGCATGCCTTCTGGAATTTTCCTTAATCCGTCCAGGTCATCTGAATAAGCAATTAATTCTGATTTGTATCCTAGGTTCTCCAGTGCAAGTTTTACTCCATATGCTCTAACTGCGTCACCTAAGCTTCCAATATGTGGAATTCCAGATGCTCCCAAACCGCTTTCCACTCTTAAAAGATCCATGTTTCTTCCAAGAGTCTTTTCACGTTCTAATAATTCTGAAGCTAATTTGTCAATCCAAGTTCCCTTCCCTATGATGTCTTGCTCTGTCATTTTTCTCACTAGTTCAACGATTTGGACATGTATGGCCCATATAACGAATACCCTAATTTTTGATAATATTCTCTTGTACCTACAGCACTAATTACTAGAATTTTCTTTGCATCGAATTCTTCTTTAGATATTTTCTCAGCTTCTTTCATCAAATTCTTCCCTAATCCTGAATGTTGAATCTCGTCTTCTCCTTTTTCTCCAAGCTTCAATGATTTTCCATAAACATGAATTTCTCTTACAATGCATGTATTTTGATCAATTTCATCTCTATGTGCATCAGCGCTGGGTTTTCGTAATCTCAAAAATCCATAAATCGATTCATTTTTGTCCTCATAAGACAAGAATACTTCTTTTCCTCCTGATGAATCATAATCAATTCGGTTTAGTTTTACTTTGTTGTTTGATTTTTTATTTGATAATCCTGCCTCTCTACATCTGATACATTTACAGGATAATCCTAGTTTGGCAAGATTCTGATGCACAATTTGTCTTAAATTGCCTGATTTGGGACCTGCGATGATCTCTTTAGGTGATATTTCTCTTTGAACTCTCATAACTCTTACCCATTTTGGAATATCTTTTTTAGCTTCAGTTAGAACTTTGATCATGTCTTCATCAGAATATGGGGTGTATCTTCCTTGCTTGTATTCTTCATAGAGCGGTGTATTTTCGATTACAAGTGAAGGGTAAATCTTCAACATGTCTGGACGTAATTGTGGATCTGAAAATAATTTTTTAAAATCTGCAATGTCTCCTTCTGGTGTCATCGTTGGTAATCCTGGCATCATATGTGCGACAATTTTATATCCTGCATCTTTTGAAATTTGAAATGATTCAACCACATCGTTATAATTATGACCTCTGTTAACTATTTCATAAACACGTTCTTGTAATGATTGAACTCCGATCTCTATTCTTGTAATTCCATAACTTAACATTAGATCAACATGTTCTTTTTTACAATAATCTGGCTTTGTTTCAATTGTAAATCCTACGTTTCTTATCGATGCATGTTCATTGTTTGATTTTGCATCTTCCAAATCTTTTGAATCTGTTCCGTTAAGCGCATCATAACATGATTTGATGAATTCTCTTTGGTAATCTTTTGGCATGAAGAGAAATGTTCCTCCTACAATCACTATTTCCATTTTGGATGGATCATGTCCAAATGCAATCAGTTTTTCAATTTTTGATGTGATTTGTAATTTAGGATCAAATTTGTTTTCTATTGCGTTTAGTGATGATGGTTCTTTTCCTGTGTAACTGTTTGGGGAATTAAATTCAATTCCTCCTGGACAATATGTACAACGTCCGTGTGGACACGCATATGGTTTTGGCATTAGTGCAACTACTGATACTCCTGATGCTGTTTTGGCAGGCTTTCTTAACAATACTTTTTTTAATTTATCAAAATCCCCTTCTTTTGCCATTGATAGAATTTCATAATTTCTAGGAATTCTTTCAAGTGAATATTTTGTGCAAATTTTTATAATTTCTTCTTTTACTTGTTTTTTACTAGGTTCTTGAATTGTAAGCAAATTTTTCGTAATTTCGTCACATGCTTTGGATACAACAGGGTCTAGATTATTCATGAATAGTTATACTGTTTTGGACATAAATTCGTTAAATAATTTGGTATAAATGATGATTATCTACGACTAGCTGTTTTTCCTTTTGAGTTTTACTACTTTTTCTTTACAACCTTTTTCTTTGCTACTGTCTTTTTAGCTGGCTTTTTCTTTACAACCTCTTTCTTTGCTACTGTCTTTTTAGCTGGCTTTTTCTTTACAACCTCTTTCTTTGCTACTGTCTTTTTAGCTGGCTTTTTCTTTACTGCTGTCTTTTTATCTGACTCCATATTTTCTTTAAGATTTCTTAATTCCTCAATTTCTTCTTGGATGACCTTAATTTCTTCACGAATGTATTTTTGAGGATCTAATTTTGAATATATGAAATCGACTATTTTCAAATAATCCACTCCTTTATCTGTACGAACTAAAAATAATTCATTTGAGCTTATTGGAACACTGATGATTATTGCTTTTTCAAATTCAGTAATTGCTGATTTTTCCTTACCTATCTTATATGCTAAATTGGTATAGATGTCTCTCTTTTGTATGGCATAATGAATTGACATTTTACTATTGTCTCCAGTTAACAATTGCTCTACATTTTCTTTATGTCCTCCATGAACAATCTCTCCTTTGACATTTACCACTGCTGCAAATTTTATCTCTGGCTGCATATTGAGAACTTGTTTTGTTAGTTCTTCATAGTCTACAGTCAATTTTTTCACCCATTATTTCCATATGCATGTATTTTTATAATAATTTTCGTATATAATTTAAGATGTCTTCTACTCATTCTGGTTTTTGTTCTATTTCTTTTGATGAACTATCTCCCCTTTTCTGTTCTTTCCTGTATTCCATTTTTAACCAAATAGGTGTAATAATTGTGGTTACTGCTACCATGATTACAATTGTGGAATATACTTCTGATGTGAGAATCCCTGCTGTGACTCCTACTCCTGCAACAATTAACCCTACTTCTCCTCTTGAAATCATTCCTATTCCAACTCTCATTCCCTGTGCTTTGTTTTTCAAGAAGAACATTGCAGGTAATCCGCATCCAAATAACTTTGTAACAATTGCAACAACAATTATCACTCCACTTAACATCAAAATATTCAAATCCACTGCTCTTAGGTCTACTTGTGCTCCAATAATTGCAAAGAATAATGGCGCAAAAATCAATCCTATTTTTCCAACATAGTTCTCTACCTTTTCAAATACTTTGGTAGTTGAAAGGGCCATACCTACAGCAAACGCTCCTACAATTGGTGACAGACCTATAGATCCTGCAAGTGCTGCTGCCCCAAAGAACGATGCAGTGGCAATACCTTCAACACTACCTTTTGCTTTCCATAATCTTGGAGTGATTATTTTTGGGATTACGACCACTGCTACCACTAACATTATTGCAAAGAATCCTAATACTTGTAAAATTGTAATTACTATCTCTGAAATGTCGATGTTATCTACACCTCCATCGGATCCTGCAATTGATGATACGACTGATAATACTGCAATTGCTAAAATATCATCTACCACTGCTGCACCTATGATCAATCTAGCTTCTGGTGCTTTGATTTTTCCAAATTCACTTAGAACCTGAATTGATATTGCAATACTGGTAGCTGTAAGTGCTGTTGCAATAAGCATTGATTGTAATGCGTCAAATCCAAACATCTGAAATACTGCAAGCCCTGCAAAGAATGGAACTACTACCCCTAATGTCCCGACTGTAAATGATGCTTTTCCTCCTTTGAGAAATTCTTTTGGTGTCATTTCTAATCCTGCCATAAACAAAATAACAATTGCTCCCATTTCTCCAAGGATTTTGATTTCGTCATTGATGTGAAGTAATTGCCTTCCATCTACTACGAAGAATGCTCCTAGTGCAAACGGTCCTACGATCATTCCTGCTAGCAATTCTCCTAATACAATTGGCAATTTCAATCTCAGGAAAAGTTCTGCCATTAATTTGGCTGCAAAAAGGAGAATGCCTACCCCGATAATGGTTTCAATAAATTGTGCCTCTGCCATCTTTTCCTAATTAATACTAGAAAATCTGTCATATAAGGTGATATTGTGTTGAAAATTATTTTATTGGGGCATTACTAATAATTTTGATTGCAAAAACTGAAAATCCAGTTAATGTAATACGATCTCTGAATATGGAATTAGCCTTATATCTTATTTAGCAGTCTGTTCAATTAGATTTATGATCAATTTGAGTGAATTACGTGTTTGCAAATCTTGCGGAAATGTATTTGCTAAAAAAGCTGGTGTATCTATCATAACAAGCTGTCCTCACTGTGATGGGGGCAATTTTGATACTGTAGTGATCGATGAGGTCTAGAATCTCTATTGAATGACAAATATTTTTAATACTAGACGAGATGCTTTGATATGAAATTCAAATTTTCTGCAAATGACAGGGAATGGCATCAAACACTGCTTAATGCCTTTGAAAACATCCTGAAAATGAAAATCCAACCGGTACTCGTTTATGATCGAAAACATTTTTCAAACTATGTCTATAAAAATAATATCAAACCCAATGAAGTTTGGGCTGAGTGTATCAAAGAGTGTGGCACAATATGGCTAAACCCTCATCTGGCATCAGAACCTAAAGTTGAAACTGTAAATACATTATACCATGAGTGTCTTCACATAAAATATCCTGAAAAATCTGAGCTAGAAATAAGACGACTAGCTGATAAAACAATCCCTATTGCAAAGTCTCTGACTACAAAGAAAACCAAATTTGATATTATTCATAGGCACTAATGACAAACTACTCTTAGGTTTATTTATCATGAAAAAAATTGGTTTCTATGTATAAGACAATTCTTGTTCCTCATGCTGGTACTGGCGGTGGAGACATAGCTCTAGATCATGCTATGTTTATTGCAGAGTCTTCATCCTCTGATATTGTGTTGTTGCATGTGGTTGAAGAAATTCAACATCCTCCATCATTTGCACTATCCTCATCTGAACGAGAAAGATTATTCAAAGACATTAAAACTGCTAATGAAGAAATTAGAAAAGAAATGATTCCTGAAATGGAAAAACGAATACAGATTTGTAAAGAAAATGGGATTAACGCCCGTCTGAAGGTGGTTATTGGTTCCGCATCTGAAGAAATTCTTCAAGCAATAAAAAAAGAGAATGCTGATCTTGTTGTTATGGCAAAGAGAAGAAAACTGAAAGGTCTTAAAAGCTTGTTAACTCTTGGTAGTGTTTCACGAAAAATTGTTGAGAGTACAGCATGTCCTATTTTGTTATTAGATATAGGAAAATAAGATGACTGAAACATTTGATCATATTTTAGTACCATATAATGGATGTGCCGGAAGTCAAAAAGCATTCAAAAAAGCTGTAATGTTATCTAAAGTCATACAATCAAAAATTACTGTTTTAACATGTATGGAGGAACGTTCTACTTTTGGATTATTCAAAACTAAAACTGACAAGCAGGAATTGGAAAAAGAACAGAAAGCTGTGGTGAATGATCATCTTACTCTTGAAAAATATGCAAAAAAACATGATGTGTCTCCTGTGTTTAAAATTATTAAAAATGATATAGCTGCACATGCTATTCTCGAATATGCAGAAAAACATGGGATTGATTTGATAATTATGGGAATGAGAAACAAAATAAAATATGAAAAAATGCATTATCCTAGCACTATCGAAGACGTTTCCAAGAATTTCCGCGGCGCAGTTTTGATTTTGAATTAACCCTGTTTATTTTTTAATGAATGATAGTTTGATTAACTTAGGCAATTTTTGCTGAATTTACAAAAACCCCTTTTTTGGAAATAATTTGTCCTATCTCTTGACTTGTTATCTTGTATTTTTTGAATATTGATTTGATTCTACTTGTTTGATCTTTTGGTGCTACTACACAAAATCCCACTCCCATGTTAAACGTCTTGTACATCTCTTCTGGTTTTACTCCTTGTTCTTCAACGAGTCCCATGATTGGTGGAATTTTTGGCAAAGAGTCTATTTCATAGCCTATGTTTTTGAGGCGTAATAGTTTGGTAAATGCCCCTCCTGTAATATGTGCAAATCCATTGATTTTACATTTTTGATTAATTTCAAGAACTGGTTTGGTATAGATTTCTGTAGGTTTGAGTAACGCGTCTCCTATGATTCCTACTCCTTTAACTTTGTCATTGACAGAATATTTTGAAAGTAGTGCTTTTCTTGCAAGTGAGTATCCGTTTGAATGAATCCCTGAACTATTTACCCCAATAATTACATCTCCTGCTTTGATTTTATTTCCAAGAACCATCTCTTTTTTTTCCAACAGTCCTACCACCATTCCTGCCAAATCAAATGCAAACCCTTTGCCTTCTATTACATCTGGCATGATTGCTGTTTCTCCTCCGACGATTGGCATTGCTGATTTTTTTGCACCTGTTACTAATCCTTCCACAATTTTTTTGAATATCGTTACATCGTTTTTGTTTGCAGCAATATAATCCACAAATGAAATTGGAGTTGCCCCAATACAGATTATGTCATTTACATTCATTGCAACACAATCAATGCCTATTGTGTTGTATTTTTTCATCATATTTGCAATTACTACTTTGGTTCCAACGCCGTCAGTATGTGTTGCTAATAGTTTTCCTCCTGGGATTTCTACGATTCCTGCATAATGACCAAAACCCTGTGTCATCTTTGCTTTTTTCTGGAGTTTGTGAGTTGATGCAATTAATTTGCCAATTGCCTTTTGGCTTTGTTTGATTTTAGAAATATCTACTCCTGCTTTTTTGTAGGTTAAAGCCATAGTTTGTTGCGTATCTGATGTGAATAAAAGAATTTGCCCTGTATTTTGATCACATGTACATTCCAACTGTCTCTTCTCTATGCTCCATGTATTTCTGAGACAATTCGCTGAATTCTGTGTTGATCCTATCTTTTTCTTTTTGTAATTCCGATGTGTCTATTTTCATATGATAAAATCGGTTTAGTGCTTCAATTAGTGTTGCAGCTGCTGCTGGATCTGAGATTGCACTGTTTGCTTTTGCCAGTAATGTTAGTCCTTGAATTTCTCTTACTAGGCACTCATTTAGTATGCCTCCCGGAATTCCTGTGATGAATCCCTGTGGGATCATGCTGATGTTTTTTTCTGCCATTGTTCTTACCAGATCTTCTTCTGCAGCACAGTATGCTTTGTCATCATGTTCTGTGCTTGCAACTCCGTCTAAAATCACGATTTCTTTGGAGCCTTTCTGAGCCGCCCAATCTAAAATTGAAGATACTAATGTGTATAGTCCTTCCATTCTTAATGTTATTTCACAGATTATCGCACAAACTGTTCCTTCTTTGTTTGCATAAAATCGAAATGGGTGTCGTAGTCTGCCTCTCATAAACACAGTTGATGGTGGAAGATATTTTGATCTCATCACTGCAATCTCGGTCATTTCTAATTCTGTGATGATGTGGTTGATTGCAACTGGTCCTACTAATCCTGCTCCTACAAATCCTGCAAAAATTATCGGACTGTTCAATTCTATCTTTTTGATTTCATACACTTCAGCTTCTGGGAATTCTTTTTGCACTGCTTACGTCGATTTATTCTGTCTAATTACTTTGCTGAGGAGATATTTGATGAGTTAATTGTGAAAAAAGAATGATGTTCGTTATTTGATCTCTTCAATTCTTCTTTGCTTCTCCTGTAATATCTCCGACAATCTCCTCTAACAAATCCTCCACTGTGATTATGCCTACTAATTTTTCTTGTTCATCTATGACGATTGCCATATGCATATCTTTTTTCTTTAACTCTATGAGGAGATTACTGATTCTTTCATTAGAGTATACAAAAAATGGTGTTCTGGCAATTTCTTTAATTATTGTTTTTTTACGTTCTCTTTCTGGGATTTTAAAAATATCCAATATATGCAATATTCCTGTAATTTTCTCTGATGTTTTATCAAAAACAGGTACTCTTGAGAATCCTCTGTCTTCGATTTTTGATATTACTTTTGATAGTGCTAGTTTCCCATCTAATGAAAAAACATTGTCTCTTGGAGTCATGACGTCTTGAATTGGCTTGTCATCAAATTCTAGTGCGTTCCATACGAGGTCTCTTTCTTCTTTTTCTATTGCTTTTTCGGCATATCCCATATCTACAATTTCTTTAATTTCTTCTTCAGTAATTGGTTTGGGTCTTGGAGAATATCCTCCAGAAATCTTCAATATTGACATTGTGAGATATTCTAAAGCTTTTACAAATGGATACATTGCATAAGTGAATGCCAATAACACTTTGCTGAATCTAAGTGATGCTTTTTCGGGATTGACATTACAATATGTTTTCGGCAATATCTCTCCAAAAACCAAAATAACAAATGTCATTATTCCGATTATTATTCCCACTCCCTGATTTCCAAGTAATTTTATTGCAACATCTGCTGCAAGTACGGATGATGCAACATTTACTAGAGTATTTCCTAGATTGACACTGGAGGTCATCATGGCTGGATTCATTTTCAATTTGTAAAGAGGTGATGATCCTGGAATTTTTTTTCTGTACATTCTGATTACTCTGGAACGTCTGACTCCTACTATTGCAATCTCAAGACCGCTAAAAAGAGCATAAAATCCTACAAGTATTACTATTGTGACTATCTCTATTTCTACAAATTCCATCTATTCATATTAATTCTCTGAAAAGTTAAATGATTTTTAGAAAATCATTCGTGAAAATATCTCTTTTTGTAGTTTTGCTGGTTTTTTGTTAATTATCTTTTTATTTTATTATCATTACCGGTTTTTTTGATTTGTGGACCACTTTGTATGATACACTTCCTAACAATATTTCTCCTGCATGACCATGTCCATGTGATCCCATTATGATTAATTCTATGCCTGTTTTTTTATCTTCTGCATATTTGACAATTTGATTTCCTGGATTTCCAAATAGGATCTTTTTTGAAAAAGTTGTCTTGTTTTGCTTGCATCGTTTTTCAGCGCTTTCCAAAATCTTTTGTCCTTGCTTGATCGTTTTTGTTTCATATCCTTGAGTAGATATTGATGAGAGTGGGTTTAGAAGATCATCTATTGGAGCAGGTGTGTCATCAGATGGCACCACAAAAATTCCTACAATTCTTGAATTTGTAAATTTTGCTAGATTTATTGCATAGTTTAGAGAATGGATTGAAAATTTTGAACCATCAAGTGGCACTAGGATTTTCTGCAGTCTTTTTTTTGGAAGTTTATAGTCTGCCTTTTTTTCTACTTTCTTCATCATACTGTTGTTTTCATACTTGCTTTTAAATTAAAATTAGTCGAAAACCCTTCTTGAAATTGTCTTCTAGTCTCATGTATTGAATCAACACACATAATCATTTTTTTGCATGAACAAATTCAACATGACTCTCCCTTTGTCTGTGATTGTGTAAATTACGTTTGCTCCTACTGCTTCTTTTTTGATAAAGTTGTAATCTACACACAAGTGTAAATAATTCAAAAATGACTTTTTCATTCTTATCTTTGACTTTGAATACAAGTCAGAAAATGTCATTGGGTTTCCTCTTAGTTGATATAATAATTTCAACAAAGATAGTGTGCTGTAGTCTTTTGTTCTTGCTTTTACTGCATCAAGAATTTGCTCATCTCTATGTATTATAAAATCCTCGAATTGGTCTGCCACTTCTAGTGGCACATATGTTAGTCTTGCTCGCATCATACCGTATGGTACGGTACATTACCTTATTAGTCTTTAACTTGAGCTTTATTGATCTTCTCAGCTGGTTTTTTACACCTCTTTGTGCCTGGATCGGCTATTTTTAGAATAGCTTGAATTGTTTGAATTGTGAAATTATAGCATATCCTCTGGTTTAAACAACCAGAATCCATACACTTTTTGTGGAAATCGCAATAAGTGTAATTCTTACCGTTGTGGGATTAGTGATGCTGTGCTTTGGTGGTAATTGGTTAGTTAATGGCGGTGTTGCAATTGCAAAGAAATTTCGTATCAGCAATTTGGTAATTGGTATGACTATTGTTGCATATGGAACTTCTACTCCCGAACTTGCAGCAAGTGTTGCCGCGGCTGGAGAGCATAGTGCGATTATTCTTGGAAATATTGTAGGTAGTAACATTGCAAACGTTGGGATGGTAATAGGTCTTGCCGCAATTCTTGTTCCTCTTGCTGTAGGGAAATCTATTTTAAAAAAAGAAATTCCTATCATGCTTGGTGTTTCAATACTTTTAATTTTACTTTCAATTGATGGGGAACTTTCTACATATGATGGTGTTTTGCTACTTGCTGGTTTGGGGGTGTTTGGATATTATACCTACAAAGATGCCATGAAGCAAAGAGACGAAAACCAAGAGGAAATAATTCCGAATACCAATAATGTTTATCTAAAGTCTGCGGGATTGATTGGGATTGGTGTTGTTCTTTTGTATGTTGGTGCAATACTAACTGTTGACAATGCTGTAATCTTGGCAAAAGAATTTGGATTATCTGAGACAATAATCGGTTTAACTGTCATTGCAATTGGAACCTCACTTCCGGAATTAATCACATCAGTTATTGCAATCCGAAAGGGGCATGCTGATATTGGTGTTGGAAATATCATTGGAAGTAATATTTACAATATTTTGATGATCATGGGAGTTGGTGCAGCGCTAGGTGGTGTGGTCATAGGTGCTGATGTTTATTTTGATTATACGATTATGATTGTTTTCAGTTTATCTTTGCTAATTGCGATAAAAACTGGATTTATTAGCAGAACCATTGGTATTTGTCTTACAATTGGATATGTTGCATATCTTGCAGTCACATTTTTCAAGTGATTTGTGCCTATATTTTGGGTCTAGATGGGGCTTACTGAGATATCTTCTGCCTTCAATGACGGCGTGATTGATGGTAGAGATGCCCACTGAATCACATTTCTTGAATTCTTTCCAATTGCAGAAATATTTTTCATCATTGTAGGCAGGTTGTGAATTATTCTTACTGATCTTCCTGGGCCTATTATTTCCCCATTTTTGATAATTCTAATTCCACTTCTTGCAGTACATGAAAAGTCTCCTTTGATTGGATTTACTGCATATGTATACCATAATCTTCCCACTAACAATCCCTGCTTTGTTTCTTTTATCATTTCTTCTTGTGACTGATCCCCTGGAATGACTTTAAGATTATGCGGTGCTGTCATTGGAATTGGCTCTGCACTTCTTCCCATTGGTGATCCTACACGTGATGCATTACCTGTTGGCTGTTTTCCTTCTTTGTAACTATCAAAAAGATTTGAATATGTATTTTTGAAAATACCTTTTTCTATCAGATTTCTTTTTTTTGTTATAATTCCTTCATCATCAATTGATTTTGTTCCAATTCCATCTGGGATGTGTGGGTCATCAATCAAACTAAATTGCTCAACTGCAATCTCTTTTTCATGATGCTTTGAAAAACAACTTCTTTTTTCTGAAAATGTTTTGAAATTAAAATTTGCAGCCATCACAAATGCTAATATCTCTCCCACCGAATATGGTTCGAAAATTACAGAGCATGAATCTGGATTAATTTTTTTTGGATTAATAGATTCTATACACATTGTCTTTGCATCGGTTCCTATTTGTTCTGCAGAAAAATTTGATAGTGTTCTTCCATTTGCATATCCAATTCCTGACACTGGTGTTTCTCCATATTCTGATTCTACATTGATCAATCCTGAAATGTATGTTGCTTTATCTTTGAAACTTAACCCGTTTGAATTCATCAATTCAAAATTTTCTGATACTATGTTAAGTGATCCTGTAATCGCACTTATCTTGTCGTTGATGGATGAATTAATCATATTTTGTGCGATATCCCTGCTTTTTGAGCCTGAAATCTGATCTAATTTCTCATCAAATGTACCAATCAACACTTTGTATTCTGTTTTATGTGGTAATCCTCCCCAAAATTCCCGCGTTTTGAGATTTGAAAATGTTTTAAATGCGGTATCTATTGTTTTTTCTATTTCTTCTTTGTTTGTTGTTTGGATTGATGCGATTTTTTTATCTTGAATTAATCTGATTCCGAAACTCTCGTCAAAATTTTGTTTGATTTCTACAATTTCTGAATCTGTAATTCTGACAGTTGTAATTTTTTTCTTGACTTTTACAATCTCACATTCATCAATCCCTATTTTCTTTGAATGCTGAAGTGCCTTTTCTAAGGCTGACAAATTATTGCTTCCTAGGATTTTTATAATTAAATTTATTTATTTTAATCAATTCCACATAAGATCCAAACTGTGTATCTGTGACCGTATCTAGTTTATCTTCCATTTCTTCATTACCTTCAAATTTTTTTATGATGTTGTACTTTGTATCTCTTTCTGCTGGAATTCTTCTCATTTCTTTTACCATTCTTCTAATTTCTTTTGGTCTTAACAATTGACCATATTCTGAACCTGCAGAAGTTGAGATGCTTTCGTTGATCAGAGTTCCTCCAAAGTCGTTTGCTCCCCACATTAGTAACAGCTGAGACATTTTTTGCCCTTCTTTTACCCATGACATCTGAATATTGTTGATAAAATTATTTAACATAATTCTTGCAACAGCATGAGTTAACAATACATCATTACCACTTCCTCCTTGTCTGATACCTTCATGTAATTCGTGTTTGTACATTGGAGCTTCTGTGTGGATGAAATTGAGTGGAACAAATTCAGTAAATCCTCTTGTCTCTTTTTGAATATTCCTTAATTTCGCAATGTGTTTTACTCTATCTTCAAGTGTTTCAACATGGCCAAACATCATGGTCGAAGTTGTATTGATTCCTATTTTGTGAGCACTTTTGATGACTGTTTCCCAGTCTTTTACGCTTATTCTTCCAGGCGAGATCTTGTCTCTTAATTTTTGGTTCAAGATTTCAGCAGATGTTCCAGGCAATGTGTCTACTCCAGCGTCTTTCATTCTTTTTAGAAAATCTTGGATTGAAACATTTGAGCGTGTGGCACCATACAAAATTTCTTCAGGAGAAAACCCGTGAATATGAATATCTGGAATCTCTTTTTTGATATCTTTACAAATATTTTCATACATATCTCCCTTCATATCTGGTGGCAATCCTGCCTGGATACAAACTTCAGTTGCTCCTAATTGATAAGCTTCTTTTGCTCTACGTACAATTTCTTCATTGGGCAAAAAATATCCTTCTTCTTCTCTAAAGTCTCTACTAAATGCACAAAATCCACATTGTTTTATACAGACATTTGTAAAATTGATATTTCTATTAACTACATAGGATACAGTATCTCCTACTCTTCTTCTTCTTAATTCATTTGCAACAAGCCCTACTAAATGGAAGTCTATCCCTTTGGCATTAAACAACACCAATCCTTCATCCGCAGATATTTCCTTTTCTGATAATGCATTGTTTAGAATATCTGAAACTATTGGGTCTGCATTTTTCAAAAGTGAATCTATATTGATTGTCATTTCCAATACTCCTCTTTTACGAATCCATCCTCATTTTCAATTACTGACATCTTATCTCTTAACTCTTTGCTAATTGAAGAAAAGTATTCTGGGTATATTGGGAACCTGCATTTCAAATCAAATCCCGCTTTTTTTGAATTTTCATCGACTTTGTTAATTTCAGGCCATGAAAATTCTGGATTTACAAAATCTGGAGTCAATGGTGATATGCCTCCCCAATCATTAATCCCTACTGATAAGAAACTCTGGTATGATCTGGGGGATAAATTTGGAGGAATCTGTATGTTCATCTGTGGCATGATGATTCTGGACAATGAGACCACTATCTTGAAATATTTTTCATCCGCTGATGGCTCGTTTCTCATTTTAGTATCTTGTTTTGGCTGGAAATTTTGTAAAATTACTTCTTGAATATTCCCATATTTGTCATTGAGTTTTTTTATTGCAAATATCGAATCAATTATCTCATCAATTGTTTCTCCAATACCTACTAGGATGCCTGTAGTCATTGGAATGTCTAGTTTTCCGGAATTTTCTAAAATTTCCAATCTTGCTTTTGGCCTTTTACTTGATGCTAGATGATGTGGCATACCTCTCTCTGTTAATCGTTCACTTACATTTTCAAGCATTACCCCCATTGAGACATTTGTTTTTTTCAATTCTTTCATCTCTTCATAATTTAGGTTGCCTGCATTTGTATGTGGGAACAATCCTGTATCTAATGCAAGTTCTGAAGCATGAATTAGATATTCTACTGTGGTTTTGAATCCGTTTTCTCTTAACCAGTCTCGTGCTTCTTGATATTTTTGTTCAGGTTGTTCTCCTGTAACAAAAAGGGCTTCAACACATCTATATTTTTTTGCAAGCAATAACAATTCTAAAATTTGTTGTTTTGACATCAAAGAAAGTTTTGTTTCTGTTGGCTCTGCTTTGTAGGTGCAATATGAGCAGGTATCTTTACAGAGATTAATAATATTAAAAAATGCTTTTTTAGAAAATGTAACTGTATTTTTTTTATATTTTTTTCTTAAAATTTGAGATGCTGAAAACAAATCATTTGGACTATCTATTGCTTTTTGGTAGATATCACTTACTTCTTGACGTGACACTGGTTTGTTTTCTAAAATATTGTTTAAACTCTCAGAATCAAAGACAAGATCGTGCAACAAAATAATTTCTTGTTAGGCAGTATTTATGCTTGTATCAAATTAATTTCCATTTGGTCTTTCTTGAAGCACAATTGTGATATTTGTTGTTCTTCCGTCTCTTAACACTTCTAGAATCATTTCATCTCCTACTGATTTTGCTCTTTGGAGATGAATCAAAATATCATCAATCTTTCTTACTTCTATTCCATCTACTGTTAAAATTATGTCTCCTCCCATTGGATAGTTTCTTCCATTGACTTCAATGGTTTTCTCTGATCCAATCAATCCTGCATTAGATGCTGGACTGTCTTCAACAACTGTGATAACTAAAAATCCTATGGCGTCTTTTAGATTCAATATCTCTGCCATGTCCGGATCAATATCTCTGCCTGAAATTCCGATCCATGGGTGTTTGTATTCTCCTTTTTCTACTAGTGTTGGAACAATTTTAGCTACTGTTTGTGATGGAATAGCAAATCCTACACCTGTAAATTCTCCTGTGGCTGATTGTATTGCCGTATTGATGCCGACAATTTCTCCACGCATATTAAGCAGAGGTCCTCCGGAATTGCCTGGATTTATTGCAGCATCTGTTTGAATTACATCTGGAATAGAATATCCTGAACCTGATGGTAATAATCTCCCTAATTGACTAACAATTCCTGAAGTCATGGAACCTGATAATCCAAATGGGTTTCCAATTGCAGCAATATTCTCTCCAACTTTAAGATTTGAAGAATCTCCAATCAATAATGGATGCAGTAATGGTAAATCTGCATTAACTTTGATCACTGCAAGATCTGTATATTCATCAGTTCCAATAATTTCTGCATTATATGATCTGCCATCAAGAAATGTAACTACTACTTTGTTTGCATTTTTTACTACGTGAGCATTTGTTATAATGTGTCCTTTTTTATCAAATACAAAACCTGATCCTACTCCCCCTGTTACATCTTCGGATTCTCCTCTTTGAACATTTACTCTGACCACTCCTGGCTCTGATTTTTCAAAAATTTCAATCAATGATAAACTATTTGAAAATAATGGAGTTGCTTCTGCAATTACATTATTTGTGGATTCATCAATTATACTGATTTCAGTATTCAATGATCCTGGTAGATAAATGAATAATACTGCAATAATTGCAATTGCTCCCATAGCTCCTATGACCCCACCTACAAACATTCCTGTTTTGTCCATGAGATTTTTTATTTCTTATTTTCTATCTAAAAGGATTACTATATACTGATTGAACTTTGAGTATGATCTTTCATAGAATAACTCCTTCCTCTCCAAGTAACTGATGATGATTTTTTGGCTTGCAATAATCCGCTCAAAAATCCTAAAACCACAACCAAACTTCCAATGGGTGCAAATAATGCATATCTTAATTTTAATTCCAATCCTGTTTTTACTTCGATAATTGCTCCGATGTAAATCAGAATTGAAGCAATACCTGATGTCATACAAAGCATTTTTGCAGATATCGTTTCAACTGGGAATGCTAGAGATGTTACAAATATTGGAAATGGAACAAATAGCAAAAATGTGACTGCAAAAAATATGCCAATTGCTATCTTACTGCTTTGAAGATACAATGGAACCATTAGTCGCTTCAACGCATTCCATAAAGTATCTTTATCCCGTGCCCAAATAGCTTCAACCAGATGCTCAGCACGTACCATTTTCATTTTATATCCTGCCTCTTTCATTTTTTTCCCTAGTGCTCCATCTTCAATAATTTCTTGTTTTACGCCTTCATGCATACCAATTTCTTGATATGTTGTTTTTTTCAAAATGAAAAAACTACCAAAAAAATATCCTGTTTTCTTTTTTGGATTGTTAACATTTAGTGCTGAAAATCTAGTATGTAGAAATGTCGAAATCATTGGAAGTGTGATATTCGTCCAAAAATCAAATGTAAGCATTTTTGGAATTGCAGATAATGCATCTAAATCAAAAGAATTCAAATGAGATACTGCAAGTGTGATGATATTTTTTGCATGTTTGGTATCTGCATCTGTAAATAACAAAAGTTCTCCTGTAGATTTTTTGTAACCTTCCATACATGCCCAATTTTTCCCCATCCATCCTTCAGGTTTTGGTTTTGCAGAAACTGGAACAATTTTGGGATGCTTGCTTGCATATTTTGAAATTATGTCCCATGTTGAATCTTCTGATGAATCATCAATTGCAATGATTTCATAGTTTTCATAATCTTGTTGAATTAGAGAATCTAAACATTTTCCAATAAACTCTTCTTCATTTCTAGCTGGTAAAATTATCGATACTTTGGGATTTGTTTTTGATTTGTTTTCAAATCTGTCCAAGTAGGGTGTAAATCTAAAAGAATCTGTCATGGTTTTGATAAGAAATATCCATGCTCCACAAATTCCGATTAAAATTGCAACTATGGAATAATTAAAAATATCTAAAATCAAATCCATGAAAACTATCTCTCAATTTCTTCTTTTATGCTTTGCATGGCCTGCTCTGTTCCACTTTTGATGTGCTTTTTTATCATCCCTGTAAACATGCTCATCATGCCAGTTAGTTTGATATCCCAATGTGTTGTGAGTTTAGTTTTTTCACCATTGGATGTAAGTGATATGATCTTTTTACCATCAATGATTCCTTTGGTGAATATCGCTTCAATTTTTTCTTTGGGTTGAATTTTGACTTCTTGTAAGCATTTTTGGTCTCTGAATGCTATTGTCACTTCTCGTTTGACTATGCCTGCTTCTTTAGAAATATTTCTCACTTCTTTGGTTCCTTTCCAAAACTTTGGCTCGTTGTCGATGTCTGATACAATATCCCACACTTTGTCAATATTTGCATTAATCTCAATTTCAACATCAATTGTAGTCATGTTCTATATCCATTTATGTCTCGCATTAAATATATTAGATTCCCACAACATCTCAAATAGACTGTGATGGGTAACATGCCTAAAATCCGGAACATTAACTCCAGTTCCAATGGCGTTTGCCATTCTTCCGTCACAGTCACTTAAAATTTGAAAGAAAATGAAACCCACAAAATACATGCCAAAAATTGAAACCTTGGATGGTGCAGGTTTTTGGAAAAATGCATATGCTCATCAACGAGGGAAATTATTGAATAAAGTCAACGTTCCCGAAGATCAAATTGTTGAACTAGTTAACAAAAAATACATGGAACTTCCTGCCGCTTTAAGATATGAAATTGAAACCAGTGGTATTAACAAAAAAGATTTACAATGACATTCGAAATTCATTTTAACGGGAAAAATTAGAGGTTAACATGTCTACAATATCTTATGATGATTTTGCAAAATTAGATCTTAGGGTCGCAAAAATTATTTCAACTGAACCTATTGAAGGCAAATCTCGAATCATTAAAGGTACCATTGATTTGGGAAATGATGATCAACGTGATGTAATTATTGGCGGTGCACAATACTTTGAATCTGAAGACATTGTGGGAAAAACAGTAATTGTTCTTACAAATCTTGAACCTAAAAAAATAGCTGGTATAGAATCAAATGCAATGTTATTGGCAGCAGATGTTGATGATAAACCATTTTGGTTGACTGTTGCAGAAGATGTTCCTTTAGGAAGTCCAATCAAATAATCAATACAATAAAAATTAAAAATTTATGAAAATAAGTTTTGACTTACGATGTTAATCATAAATCATTAATTCTTTTTCTTCTAATAATGCATGTAGGTTATTTACAGAACGATATACATCTGGTTCTTGTTTAGCCCCGGTACACACTAACTTTCCTGATGAGAAAAGCAAAATCACTGTCTTTGGGTCTAGCATTCTATGGATAAGTCCTGGAAATTGTTCTGGCTCGTACATACTTCGTGGCAATGTTCTTGCAGCTTGCTCTAAATGGATTTTTCCACCAAGATTGATTGATGCTACAATATTTTGAATTGTGACTACTGCATCTTTTTTGACTTTGATGCCTCCTTTTCGAAGTTTTTGTACTACTGTTTTTACTGCTTTTCTGGCCATTTCTTCAGATTTTGAACCAGTACATACCATTTTTCCTGAAGTGAAAATCAACGTTGCAGTTTTTGGGGTTTTTAATCTGAACACTAATCCTGGAAATTGATCCGGGTGATATTCTACATCTGGAAAAGTCTTTGTGATTTCATTCAAATCCATCTTTTGCATAACGTCTGCTGAGGCTACAACATTTTCTACACTCACGATAGGTTTTGTTTGTGGCATATTCGGCTTTTTTTGTATTTTAACTATAATAAAAGCACTCGCCATTAATCAGCCACAAAACCTTTTTTTTGAATTCTTTACTGTAATCTGATCTTTGAAACAGGGACGAATGCTTTAATTTGGTTCTGAGAGTTGTTGATCCTAGTGAATTTTACAAATTTTGATTTTGATCAGTTGTTTTCAATGAGTGATGATTCCAATCCTCTAATGATGCTCATATGGATTCTTCCAATAATTCTCTTCGTATTTTATGGACAACAAATCCAGCTCTTTGTCACATCAAGAGAAATTAAAAAAGGAATTGAAAAATTGAACAGTTTTCGAGAAGAATCCAAAAATGAATTAATTGATTATCTTCAAAAAAATCTCAAAATACAAAACGACTCTTTAAAAAAAATTGATCGGTTTTTAGATTATTTTACCATTATGCCAGTTGACATGGATCCTAATGGCATTGTTGACAAAGTGCAACACACTGTTAGATCTAGAGAAGATTACACTCGAGATCATGTAAAAGCAATGTCTCCTGGAATAAGTGATCTTGAGTTGACTAAAGTTCAAACTTTACTTGAAATTGCATCCTCGTTACAAATGATATACAAGATTATCAATCACATGTTCTTGACTGCTAAAAAACAGAACAACTATCCTTTGATTTTACCATTACAAATGATTCTTCCTTTTATCATGGAACAAGCAGAAGCTATGAAAGATGCAATTCCTGCATTCAAATCTGGTCAACCAGTGGGTGACGGAATTGGACCTATGGTTGTTGGGAAAATGATGTTGGAACATAAAAAAGAAAATATTGCATTTCAAACATCTCTTACAAAAATTGATTTTGAAGGCAGAAAATTATTTCTTTTAAAAGCTGAAGGTCCTGGGTCTACTGTTGGAAGGCCTGCAGATGCCCTTGAAGCAATCATTTCAGAAAACAAACTTGATGCAATAATCATGATTGATGCTGCACTGAAAATGGAGGGTGAAGATTCTGCAATAACTGCTCAGGGCTTTGGTGCAGCTATTGGAGGTATTGGTATTGAAAGATTCCAAATTGAGGCAATTGCCACAAGTAAAAAAATCCCAATATTTTCTATTGTTGTAAAACAATCTATCAAAGAAGCAATTACTTTGATGACTAAAGAAATTGCTGATACTGCTGAAGATGTACGTGGACAAGTCTTTGAAATGATTCGTGAAAATACCACTTCTGGTCAATCTGTGTTAATAATTGGTGTTGGAAATACTGCAGGAGTTCCACAATGATCTTTTCAAAGAAAAAAATTACAACTGTATGTACTGTAGAACAATGCGTTAAATGCGGCACATTGACAAAAAGGAAATTTCATGACGGTGATGTGTTGTTCAAGGAGTCCTCAAAATGCAATTCATGTGATGGGTTTACAAGAATTGAGAAAATATTTGGTGAAACTGTTGAGCAATAATTTTAGATTATTCTGTTTTGTATTTGATATTACATGATGGACAGAACCATGATGTTTGTTCTCTTGTTCTCTGAACATTATTCCTTCACACTTTGGGCATGGTCTGATTTCTTCACTCAAATTTTTCTACCTGATTTAATACTCATTCTGAACTAGTAGTTACTGTAACTCCGTTCTCATTTGGAATGAATGTGTGCTCTGCTTGTGCTACTCTTTGTTCGTTTATTTCTATTAGCACTGGATATGCCTGAACAGCTTTTTTCTTTACTAGGAAATCTATTAATTCTCGTGCCTTCTTTTCTTCCCATTCATCTGTTAACCATCTTAGTGCAAATGGTAACATGTTGCAATTTTCCCAGATGAAATCTAACATTTTATCTGCTTCATCATTTTTTGTTTTCTTTCGTGAATTTAATGCAAAAATATTTTTTGTTTGACCGTTTCTGACAAATCCTCCTCCTTGCTCTGTTGTCACAAATGGTTCGCATGCATATGCTGAATTCTCTGAAAGTGTAAATCCTCCAATTGACCAAATGTTTGGAATTGATTTTCCTGCATGAATTGTATATTGATCCAGTGAATGGCCACTTAGATTTGCAATTGGTTTGAATCCCATTTTTTTTATTGTTGTTTCTATAGTTCTCCCAATGTCACTTGCTTTGACTCCTGTTTTTATCATTGACATTGCATTTGCTAGTGCCTCTTCTGCAGCTTGAACTAGTCCATCAAATTGAGCATCATAACATACTGTTACTGCAGTATCTGCAATGAATCCATCAATCTGTGCACCAAGATCAATTTTTACCAAATCTGTATCTTTGATAATAATTGGGTCGTTTGGTTCTGCAGTATAATGTGCTGCAATTTCATTAATACTTGCATTTACTGGAAATGCACATTTTGCACCTCTTTTTTTAATTTCTCCTTCTACTTCCTCACAAATTTCATAAACAGATTTGCCTACCCAGTCTTTTACTCTGACCATTTCTCTTACCTCTGAAGCAATTTTGCCTGCTTTGATGTATTGTTCTGTCTGCACGATTTCGATCCTAGGTTTGCCTTTAAAATGATTATCTGTTGATGCTACGAAATTTTACACTTATTCGTTTCTTATTACTATGAATTTTATATTGTCCATGTCATACATCCCACATACTATATCTAGGAAAGAGTTTCTAACGGAACGTATTCGCAGTCAACAATTATCTAAAGTCACTTTAAATCAGTTTGACTTTTCCTTTTCTCTTTTTTTCTAATATTCAATACGCTTAAGTTCAAAATTGATGTATGTAGTATATGGCAAAACTAACTAAATCCAAAGCAAAACAAATTAACAAAAACAACAAAACAGTACCTAAAAATCTAGAGAAGAAACAATATGATGAATCTTTAGAAGAATTAAAGAAATCTATAAAAAATGACCAATGAAAAAAGAATAAAACATTTTACAAAATGCACATTTTGTGGCAAGTCTGATCATGTAGAATATTTAGCTGGACTCGATTGGTTTTGTAATAAGAGATGTCATTATCATTATAGGCATATCAATGATGCAGGAAAATAGGTGCATATTTCTCATTTTTCTAAATTCTTTTGAGAACAGACAATATGCTTAAGTTTGTGATAAATTTATGAACATATGATATGAAATTAGAAGAAGTTTTTGGAGTTAGTAATTACAACTTGTCTACATATATTGAAAGAAAGGAAATAGATGATTGTTTTGAAAATGCACTAACAAAAAAGACAACTAGTCATTTATGGCTCTTCAAAACAAGGTAAAACTACTCTTCTAAACAAGCATATTGAAAATAAGAATATTGTAAAAGTCCAGTGTGACCCATCTGTAACATTATCTGAAATTTATAAAAGAATTCTCGATAGACTGAATGTTGAAATTCAATCGTCTGCCACGAATGAAATTAGTGATAGCAGGAATTCTAAATTTCATTTTAATATCAAAATCCCTGGGTTTGCTGAAGCCGGAGGTGAGATTTCTAAAACAGTTGGAGAAAAAGAATCTACTACGCAAATTGTAGTAAATGTATCTAATGCCCAAGACGTAGCTGAATTAATAAAAAAATATTTTCCAGAAAAAATTATTGTATTGGAGAATTTTCATTATCTCAATGAACAAGAACAAGAGGCATTTTCATATGATTTAAGAACCTTTCAGGATATTGATGTAAGAGTAATAATTTTAGGAATTTGGAGAGAAAGAAACAGATTAACTCAATACAATGGAGATTTACAAGACAGGATAGTTGAATTACCAGTTGAACCTTGGGAAAATTACCATTTAATGCAAATAATTAGTTTGGGAGAACATTCCTTGAATATCGACATGAGTAATGTACGAGATAGTATTCTTAATGAATCGTTTGGGAATGTTGGTGTGTTACAAGAATTATGTAGGAAATGTTGCTATATTGCCGGTATTGTTGAAACAGGAAGTAAAAGAAATGTATTATCTGAACATTTAGCCAAAGCTATTCTTGAGAATGTTGATGATTATGCATCACGATTTCACAGATCACTTGAAACTTTTGCTGCTTCTAAACCTCGACAATCTCAAGATGGTGGTAAGGGAATGGGAATGCCGTTTTTTTTCATACAGGTTTTTCTTTCATCATTTCACCCTGATGAAATTAGACAAGGGTTATCAAGATCTGATATAAAAAATGCCATGAAAAAAATTCATCCAAATAATGACAATCAACAATTTGATTCTGCTCTAACTGTTTTTCTTAATAGAATTGGCACATATCAAAAAAACAAGAGAATCAATCCTCCTATCTTTGATTATGATACTAATTCTAGACGTTTGAATATTATTGATCCTACATTTTTCTTTTTCCTGAAACATCATAATCATGATGACTTTTTAGCTAGCTTGAAACTACCTGAGGGATATGCCCGTTCTGGGGGATCAATCTGATTTTAGATTTTAATAATGTTTGAAAATCCCACACGATTAATCTTCGATATTTTCCAGGTGACTATATAAGATAATTTAATAAATTCAGCAATATGTCTCATTTTTATTTAATCTTATGAAAAATGATGTCTAATAACTTCAAAATTCAGTCAATTTAATATCTGTGAAGCTTAAATTGGGCGATTTTATGGATTTGTTGGGATTGTGGTCTAGCTTGGTATGATTCTGCGTTTGGGACGCAGAGGTCGGGAATTCAAATTTCCCCAATCCCACCATCATCATCATCTTATTATCAAATCATTTTCTAGTCTAATCGCCGAGCAATGAGGAAGAGTTAGAGTAATGACTTTGAAATGAAGTAAACTAATGAGTCTGAGCTCCGGCATGTTTTTATGAATATTTTCATTCTTTGGATTATTGAAATTTGAGAGACGTGACATAATTTTGATTGTGGGTATTTTCCTTGTTGTTTTAGGGATTACTCAATACATCCCTTTTCATTATTCTGCATTGATTGGCTTGGGTGTATTTTTTACAATCAAAATGTATGTGGAAAAGAGAAAACAATCCATCACAAATGCTGTCGGTGATGGAATATGTATGGAATGTGGTTCTAGAATATCTCATAAAAAATGCCCAAAATGTGACTATTCCCAAGAATAATTCCTACGTATGCCTTAATACTGAAAAATAATGTTGATTTTTGATGATTTTAAGATATCTGACTTTAACAACTAGCTCAACTTTTCCTCAATTCCATTCTAAAATGAGTCTATTAGATAATCAAATTAGGAATATACAATGAATCGTACCTTGCCTCTAGTATTTGCTGTACTTTTTTTTGCAGGAATTCTAGCACCTGCATATGCTCAAACTTCTGAAAATGTGGTAATCAATGAAGTAGATATTAATCCTCCTGGTGATGACTCTTTTTCTATTTCTGAGTGGATTGAGTTACACAATCCAACTGATTTTGATATTGATTTGAGTGGATGGAGTATTGCATCTACAACAGCTCTTAAAAAAACAATGACTATTCCATCTGGCACTGTTATTAAATCAGGACAATTCCTGACATATTCTTATCAAAGTCTTTGGTTTACTGATGTAAACGAATCCATTGAACTTCGAGACGAAAATAAAATTGTAATTGACAAGACTCCTTTCATAACTGATCTGAAAAACGATTTTACTTCATGGCAAAGAATCTATGATGGATTTGATTCTGATAGTCCTGATGATTGGAAATTTGTAACTTCGACTGCTGGTTCTTCTAATGGAAAATTAGTAAAAACACAAACTTCTGATGATGTCCGTATCACTGCTTCATCTGCAAAACCCTCTTATCTCTTTGGAGAAGTGGCAACAATCTCTGGAAGTGTTTCTAAAGAAGTATTTGTTGTAAAACCTTTCTTTAAACCTGAACAAATTGTAATTAATATTTCTGGTCCTAACTTTGATAAAACTGTAAATCTTTACCCTGATCTTAATCTGAATTACAAAACCACTCTCAGTCTACACCAAGTCTTGGGAATTAATCCTGGAAATTATGATGTAACTGTAAGTTATGGGACTGCTACTGCCACTACTAGTTTTTCAGTAGGGTATGAAATAACTGAAAAGGAAACAAAACAAAATCCAGAGTTAAGCATTGTTACTGATAAATCACAATATATTCCAGGACAGTCGGTTTCTATAACTGGATTTGCAACTGACATTATTCCTTTTGTAGGGATGAAATTTACTGTTACTGATTTTAATGGAAATTTAATTTCTAATGGAAATCTCTTCCCTGTGGATGGCAAATTCAAAACTAATTTCTTCATTACTAATGTAAATCCTACATATGGGACATACACTATCGCTGCTGAATACTTTGACAGATCTGCATCTACCACATTTGAAGTTGTAAAAGATTTGAAAGAAGATGTTCCTATCTCTTTGTGGGCAGATAAGAAAGCATATGGTTTAGGAGATGAAGTTAAAATCTCTGGCAGGTTGAACAAAGTTTTTGTCGGCACTCTTGATTTAGAAATTATTCAGACTAAACAAACCTCAATTCTAAGCTCATCTTCTGGCAGCACATCTGGATTTAAAATTCTAGACAGTCTGACCGTCAAAGGTGATGGCTCTTTTAATTACTCGTTTATGATTCCAGATAATTCTCTTAGATTAGGCGATTATAGAATTTCTGTATCTAAAGATATTGGCTCTGCAAAAATTATAATTCCTGTTGTAACTGATCCTGAAAACTTTGTCCCATCTGATAAGCCTTTAACGGTTACAATGGATATGGACGTCTATGAATTTGGCGACACTATGAAGATTAGTGGTAATATAAAAGATCCTTACAGCAATTCCAGCTATGGCACCGGCGCAGGAGTTAAAATTTCAATTTCTCATGAAGATGGCACTCCTTTGGAAATAACATCTTTATCAAAAAATGAAAATGTGTCTGTTGGGTATAGTTTTTCCGCAATTCCTGAAACTTCAGGACGGTATTCAGTGCAAGTAGATGTGAGCAAAAACATATTTGCTGTAGGAAATTATGTTGTAAAATCACAATACCTTGGTCATACTGTGACTGATACTTTTTCCATTGAGGATTCTCTTGATTTGAAAGATGGACCTGTGATTACACTTGACAAGGAAGTATATGGATTGGGAGAGACTGTCCATCTGAATGGGGTCATTCCTCCAATTGGTGATAATTTCATTAAAATCTCAATTACCAAACCTGATGGAAGTGTAAGCAATTCTGGCACAACTGTTGAGAATCAACGTTTCTCTTGGACTTGGGTTACTCCGATAAGTGAAAAACCTGCAATGCTAAAAATTGACGTCCTTGAGAGGGATGTAACAAAATCTAATTTTGGAGTATATAAAATGAATGTTGCAACTTCATCTAAAAATGTAGATCTTTTCTTCAAAGTTTCAGCAGATCCAGAAAATGACTCTTTGTCTAAAACACCTTTGTTTGTATCTTCAGAAAAATCCCTGTATAAAGCGGGTGAAAAATTAAAGGTTGTTGGAAATGTGATCAAACGTCAGCAAGGCAGTGAAGGTCTTGTGGTGCCTGAGAGAGTGACAATCAAAATACTTGATGGCAAGTTCCCATACAAACAAATCCATGAATCATCTGTTTATCCAAATCAGGGTGGATCTTTTTCAAGTCTTTTTGAATTGCCTGCAACTGTGTTCAGTGATGGCCTCTATAAAATAAAAGCATCATACTCTAAAGCTGTTGCTCAATCTGAATTCAGTGTTACAAACGACTTTGTCTTTGGTCTTGATGAAGATGTAACTCTCTTAGTATCCACTGACAAGTCTGAATATTACCCTGGAGATGTTGTTTACATTAGTGGTAAACCTAACAAACTGATTTATTTAGAATTCTTTGATGTAAGTATAGTCAAAAAATCTGGAACTGAGATTACCTGTGGCTCATTTGTTTGTGGAACTCATACCGGTCCTGTATCATCTATTCGTCCTAGCCCTTCTGGAACTTTTACACATCAATTTGTTATTCCTGATAACCCTTCTGCAATTGGAACATACGAAGTAACAGTTGATGCTGATTTTGAGAAAAAATCAATCAAATTCAATGTTGTTGAAAAACCTCTTATTGAAAAATTAAACACTGTAATTGAGAAAGAAAATAGACTGCCTGAGAAATTCATTTCAATAATTACTAAAGATAAAATTTCTGATGGTACAATAATTTCACCTAGGGTGATTTCAGGCTCTTTAATCACTCCTATTAGAGGAGATGAATCTAATGTCAATCTCAAAGTGTCTGCACCTTCTGGAACATGTATAATCGGCCCAAGTGCTGATTGCTTGGTAAAAGATTCTACTAGGGAGCAAGGCCAAATTTATGACGTTGTAGATGTGGATGGAATAAGTCTCAAAGTAAGGTATAGTGGTCCTGATGTTCGTCTAGAAAAATTCAGCATTTTGCCTGAATCCTCAAATGCATTTTTGCCTGATGCTAACTGGAATGTTGTAGTACTCAAAGATGACCAAGTTTCAAGATTTTATTATAAAGTAACATACAAAACTCTAGAGTAAATTCAAAATACTCTGAATTTTATTCTTCATTTACATGAAATTACAAGTTTTGATGTTTTATCAAGACGATCCTAAAAAATGCACAGCTGCTAAGATGGTGAAATTTGGTCTTGCACAAAATATCAAAAAAATTAGCTCAAAAGGATTAGTTTTAGATCCTTTTTCTGAAAAAACATTGCTTCCAAAAGATAAATCTGCAATTCGCTCTATTGTTGGAATTGACTGCTCTTGGAATCTTGCTGAACAGGCTTTTTCTAAAAATTTTTCAGGGATTAAAAGAAAACTTCCTCCCCTTCTTGCTGGTAACCCTGTAAATTATTCAAAATTAAATAAATTAACTACTGTTGAAGCATTGGCTGCATCATTATTTATTTTGGGTTCTAAAGAACAATCTTTGGAATTGCTTGACAAATTCAAATGGGGGCATACATTTTATGAACTCAATCAAAACCTTTTGGAAGAATACTCTAAACTTGAAAATGAATCTCAGATAGAATTAATTTTAAAAGATTATGGGCTAATTTAGTTTCTTTTTTTTAGATATGTTGCAATTCCTAAAATAATGACTATTGGTAATACCCAAATCCAATATTCTGGATTGTTTTTAGAAAATTCTATATTGTCATTGCTGCTTACAGGTAATTCCAAAGCACTGTCTGTCACAATGAAACTTGATTCATAAAAATCAGGCTTTAAAACTGAATTTGAAATTGCAAATATTTTGATATTATTTGTCCCTATGCCTAATTTTTTGGTGTCTTTTGGCAATATCTCGATGACTGTGTTTGCTTCTTCAACCTTCTGTGTGTCTGAAAGAACCTTCTCTCCTTTACTATTTGTCAAAAAATATAATATTGAATCTGAATTTTCTGTCTCAACTGTTAAAGTGATTCCTTTATCTCTCTGAATAGAATTACTTATGTCTATTTTTTGAATTATTGGAAACTCTGTTTTTTCAAAACTTTCCCATTCTCCTTTTTTGAATGGATATGAATCATCATCAAATGCTGATACTTTGATTGTTCTTGATTCTGGGGAATATGATTCTAAATAGAATGGACCATTGCTTATCACTGCATGCTGCTTGGCTTGAATCCATTTTATTGAAGAATCGTATCTATTTTGGTAATATTCTGAATTTTGATTATCTCCCTTTAATGCCTCAGGAATGTATTTCTCTTCTTTGAATTCTTGCAAATATTTCTTAATCATATTTGCATCATTAGGAATGATCAACGATGCCCAGTTCACATTTTTACTGGTGGCCCCTGATCTTGAAAATGATATCTTTCCGTCCGTTACTGCATTTTCCATGGCAGAGGTGATTTCCCAAGGTATTGAGCTCCATAACACTGCCCATTCTGCAATCTCTCCTTTATCAAAATGCCAATAATCCACATACACTTCTATGGTGTCTTCATCAATTTGGTTGATTCCTCTGATTGTCTGCATGCTCTGGGCAGCTCTTGGAGTAAATTCTGTATCAAATGATTTGTCGTTTTCATCTATCTGTGTTCCCCATTCTATTGTAAAATATAATGAATACAAAATATCTTTCATGTCCATTTTTTCTCCATTGTGCCAATTACTGAATTTAAAATCAAACGTAACTTTGCTCGTGGCCTTTGCATTTTCCTTCACTTTTTCCCATTTTTGTATTGTGGGTTCCCAAATTTTTGCCTCTTGTGGTATGTCTATTTTTTCATCTGGTCCATCTGTTTCAACTTTCCATGTTGCTCTTACAGGAAATGTTTCTCCTGTGAATGGATGTTTGAATGTTGCAGGATCTGAAATTATTCCCCATATGTGTCTGCTATAACTATCTGTAAACCCCATGATTGGATTCCATGCCCCTTGATAGATTTGCTTGACTCCTATTGTTAGTTCATCATGATTGCTTTTTGAATTAATTGGGGTGAATCTACTTGGAACTCCTGATCCAAAATCATTCACAATTCCGCTGACTTTTTCATTTGCAACATATTGATCTATTTTGCTGGCCAAAAAAATCCTGACTGATTCATTGACTCCTTCAGTGACTGCTTCTTGAATTAATGCTGTTCTCTGTTCTGCAGTTTTAAAATCTCCTGTGTAAATTTTCTGTGTTAGTGAATCTAATTTTTCATTTTTGTAATTCCAATACGATGGATCATTGAATCCTGGCATATTTGAAAACCAAGGAGAATACATTTGCCCCAGTCCAACTGAATCGTATCTTACAAATGCAGAACGTCCCCATCCTTCTGTATACAAATTCCATTTTACATCTGATGGGTTTGAACCATACACAACAACAAATGCTTTATTCAAATCCCCAAAATCTTTTTTCACCACGAATCCAATTTTTTCTAATTCTATAGATAGGATCTCTCCTATGGATTTTCTTACAGGGTCGTCACTTCTAATAAAAATTGTAATCTCTATTGGAATTCCATCTATCTCCCATTTTTCATTGTTTTTGATTGCTCCTCTGTCTTCCAATGCTCTGGAGATGATTTTTTCTGCAAGTGTGGGATTGTATTTGAAATTAAATGTCTCTAGTTGTTCTACTACTGTTAGATATTCTGGATCTGATGGACCATAGTATGAAATTATTGGAGATCCATACCCTCCCATCAATTCATTTATGATTAATTTTCTGTCAACTAGATAATTTACCGCAAATCGGATGTCTTTGCTTGAAAACGGATTGAATTTTTCTGACTGTGCAGGATTAATCAGAATACTGTAGGATCCTCCAGTTGAATCAAAAACCTGTAATCCTTGTATGTTTTGATTGCCTTCTAATCTGTCTGGTGATATTGTATAATAATACAAGTCTAAATTCCCATTTCGTACTTCTTCTAATGCTGTATTTTCATCAAGATATTGAATGAATTTCACTGAATCAAAAAATGTACTCTTTTCTGCAAATGATTCATCATACATTGTTAATAATACTAAAAAAGCTAGCATGATTACTAGCATAATTTTCATGTCAATACTTTCAAAACCATGTAATAAAACCTATATCATAATACCCTGATATTATTAGCTCCTAAAACCTATATTTCTAAATTGACTCAAAAATTACAATTGAAAATTCATCCCAGAATGATTATTGGATTACAAGGAATTATCCCTGGTGGTGTATCTGTAAAAGATTTTTCTGCTGTTACAAAAATGAATTCAAATGATTCTAAAATTATTCTAGATGAATTTATTAAAAATGATATTGGAACAAAGCAAGATGATTCTTATTTTTTTGAAGTCGGTGATAAATTAAAAATAGCAGTGGCTTTGCTTGAAAGAGGATTTCCTATAGATGAAATTTCAATTGCTTTGGATTGGAGGGATTTTGAAGGACTAACTGCTGAGATACTGTCTGAAAAAAATTTTGCAGTTTTGAAAAATATGATGCTAACAAAGCCTAGAATGGAAATAGATGTTGTGGGAATTAGATTGGGAATTGCAATTTTAATTGACTGCAAACACTGGAAACGATATAGTACTTCTGCCTTGTCTACTGCTGTCAAAAAACAAATTGAGAGAACAAAACAATATGTTGCAAAAACTCCTGGCGCTATTGCAGTGCCTGTAATTGTGACTTTATATCAAGACAAAATTGATTTTATAGAGAATGTCCCTATAGTTCCTATTTTTCAATTTGGATCATTTGTTGATGAATTTTATGGCAATATTGATCAAATGAAGACTATAGGAACAGACTAGTAACAAAAAATATCACGCCTCCAATTACAAATCCTTTGGTGATTTTTAGAGAATTATCAAGCGCTTTGGAATAATCTTCGTAAATTCCCTGTCCCATCACTTTAACGTCTGATTCGTTTTCTAAAATTTCAAATTTTGCCTCTGCAATGTTTTCTTCTGATTTCTTTGCAATTTCAAAAAACCATTTTGCTAGCTTGTCTGCACTTGTAATCAGTCCTAATTGATAGTACCCGTTTCTGTTTCTTGCCTTTACTGGTGCATAATGTGTGTCTGATGTGCAAATTTCAAATAGATGATAGTCCCTCTTTGCAAAAATTTCTATGATTTTCTCTCTGACTCCATTCTCCATGTTGTTAGAATCTGCCCATCCTAGAAAATATTTTTTTCCATTAATTCTAAAACAAATAATTCCCAATCCTCCCATTCCCAAATCTTCTGTCCATACATCCATTTCATCCGTATTGGCATAGCCGAATTCTATTGGAAAATTGTCTTTTGTAATAAGAGAATCCAAACATGATTTGGCAGCTTTTAACATGTCTTCCCCATCTTCTTTTGAAATCTCTTCTCCCATTGCATTATGACAATCTACAATCATAGTTCTTGCATAGTTTCGATTTTTTGCATACTGGACAATTTCTGTCATCATATAACTTGGAAGATCTTCCATACCGTATGGAGATAATGATAAAAACAATAATGGATTATTTTCAAAAAGTAACCCTGTTACTCTAGCTTTGTTTATTTGAACTGTAACTGGTTCTGTACATTTCATTCCTTCTTCTCTTACTTTACTTTTCTCTAAATTCTTCAAATACCTTTCAACCTCATTTCTTGATGGGAGGTTTAATGCATGATCTGAAATACTATGCATGATCATAGCTGATGATGACAAATTCTTGTAAATCAAATATGGAATATTACTTCCCCCTACAGGATGATATGGTCCTGGATGTATTCCTGGCAGTACCATTCTAAATTCTTTTTGTCCTTCTTTGGGTGTAAATTTTATCTGTGATGTAGATACTTTGGTTTCATTTGAGCGTTGTTCCATCAACTCTTCTGCATCTTCAAAATCATTTCCTTGGGATGCAAGATATGCTTGAATTGTTTTATGTGTGCTTTCCATTCCTGGCTTTCCTGCCCTGTCTGTTAGAACTGACCATACACTTGCAATGATCATAAAAGAGACTCCATATCCTAATCCTATTGGTTCTGTAAGTATTGAAATCCACATGTTTTGAGGAATTAATACTAGATACATTGCTAATGGTTGAATCAAACAAATCGCCCATGCTTTTTTGAGACTAACTCCAAGTGTTGTTGTGTAGATTCCTATTCTAAAACTCGCAAAAAGTAAAATCCCAAAAGTTATGAAAAACAATTCCATGTCTTTTGATAAAACAATGCTTGAAAGTATTCCCATCAAAAGTGTAACTGTCAATAACATATTTCCAAAAAGTGACGAATGTAGTGATTTTGAATATTCTTTCTTTTTTGTAAATCGTGTGTCTAGTAATTGTGTTAAATATAATACTCCTAACGCAATTGGAAGTCGATACCAATTTTCATCGAATCCTAAATTTCCTAAATATCCAAAATATATTGTTAAAACTGATACTGAAGCTACTATTAGTGAAACTATTAATGAGAAATAATGTGATGATGGATTAACTAGGGTAAGGGAGAATCTATTGTGTATATTTGAAACATTGTCTGGTGATTTTTCCATTGTTTATTCACGGAGCTAGAAACAAATCAATTATCCATGAAATTGCAATTAAACTGATTGGAATTGACACTACGATTTTTGGGTCTAGTTTGAATCCTTTTGTCTCATCTTCAAAGAATCTCATGAGACCTCCACTAGATGCTGGAAGTGGTGCTGATTTCTTATCTGCCATTACAATTCGTCCTCGCGGATTTTAACATAAAAACTTTATTGTTTTTTCTTTATTTTCTCCATCGTTTCTAACAGAGAGTTGATCGTTTTGAGGATATTTTGCTGTTTTTCATGATCTTCTTCAAGTTCTAACTCTTTTGTTAACATCTTCATCTTTTTTTCCAGTGTTTTTTCTATGGTTGGTGATGTTTCTTCTAATTGATTTTGTTTAGGGATCTCTTTTTTTTCTGGTTGACGCCCGCAACCAATACACAAAGCATATCCTTCTTTCATTACTCTGACTCCTTTACAATATGGACAAGGTTCACTGAGTAATGTTGCCCCTTTTAGTAACATTTCTGCAGCTTTTTTTGTAAGATCCTCTGTCATACTATTTCATCAATTTTCTGTTTAAAAAATCCGATTATTTTTCATTTTTGAAATATATTCAAACAAGGCTTAATAGTGTGAATAATTGAAATTATTTCGAACGAATGGCAGTAATTTGTAATACTTGTGGTCTTCCAGAAGATTTGTGTGCTTGTGGTGAACTTGCCAAAGATAGTACTAAGATAATTATTCGATTAGAAACTAGACGTTTTAAGAAAAAAGGTACTATGATTGAGGGATTAGATCCTAAATTAAATAATTTGGAAACTGTTGCCAAAGAACTAAAAAACAAATATGCTTGTGGGGGAACTGCAAAAGAAGGATATATCTTCTTACAAGGTGATCATAGAGACACCATAAAAGATACTTTGATAAATTTAGGATTTGCAGAAGATACTATAGAACTTCATTAGAACGAATTGCAAAATTCAAATAAATTACTCCAATCAATTGGAATTCCTTTTGCTGCATTACTCTCAGTTGTATTTGGCTTACTTCTCGTATCTTTTCCAATTGGAATTTTCGTAGTTTTTGAAAGTGATATTGGAGACGATATCAATTATGAATATCCTTTTACTCATCTGGATCTTTTTGTCGGTACTGATTTCTATCAAGCCCCTATCGATGTTAGCATAGGTGATGTGTTTGTTGTCTTGTGGGTTTTGTATCTTATTCTTTTTGTAATTGCGATACTTGGACCAAAACATAATTTTTTGAAAACACTCACTCCAATAATCTCCTTTGGTAGATATGATGATAGACTAAACTATATGATTGGCGTAACAAAATGGTTTTCAATATTAATTTTAATTTCTGCCTTGATTAATTTTGTACAAGAAGGCTTTGGAATTGAAATTGTGCCTCCTTTAGATGACAATGATCTTATTCAGTTCTTTTATGTCAGCCTTGCTCCTTTAATTGAGGAACTTGGATTTCGCCTCCTCTTAGTTGGAATCCCTTTGTTTGCTTTGTATTCTCACAAATCATCATTGAGATATTTTTTCACATGTTTGTGGAATCCAAATTTTTTGCATATTTATGATTCAAAAAAAGCAATCATTTTGATAATTTTTGTAGGCATTCTTTTTGGTTTCACACATGTTGCCTTTGGAGATTCGTGGAGTGAAGGTAAATTTGCGCAAGCTACTGCTAGTGGAATTATTCTTGGTTGGGTCTATCTTAGATATGGATTTGTTGCATCTCTTTTGATTCATTGGGCTACAAATTATTTTATATTCTCATATGCAAATTTCATCTCTCAGATAAACATGATTTCTATTAATGATGCTTTTTCTCATTCACTAATGTCTACTTTAGAATTGTTGCTTTTGATTTCAGGTGCATTTTCACTATGCATTTTGTTTGTAAATAGATTTTATTCTAAAAAAGAACTTGACTTAGAGATTTAGTGCCACTTTCAAACCTTTGTATCTATTTCTAATTGTCACTTCTGTTACTCCTGCGGCTTCTGCTACATCTCTCTGTGTTTTGTTTTCACCATTTGTCACACATGCTACATAAAGTGCAGCTGCAGCTAGTCCCATAGGATCTTTACCTGCTGAAATTTTTTGCTCTTCAGCAGTTTGCAAAATTTTTGTTGCTTTTCTTTTTGTTTTCTCTGATAGTCCTGCTTTACTTGCTATTCTTGAAATACATTTGACTGGATCAACAACTGGCATTTTCAAATTTAATTCTCTTAACAATAATCGATAACATCTTGCAATATCTTTACGTTTGATATTGCTTGCTTGACCTATGTCTTTCAATGTTCTCGGTGTTTCAGTATCTCTACATGCTGCATAAAGTGCAGATGCAATTAAAGCTGAAATTGAACGGCCTCTTACTAGACCTTTTTCTAATGCTTTTCTGTAAATGTAAGCTGCTTTCTCAATCACTGAATCACCTACTGCAAGCTTGTCCTTCAGTCTATCCAATTCACTGAATGCTTGTCTAAAGTTTCTGTCTACTGGTTCATGAACTTGACTTCTACTATCCCATGTCCTTAGTCTTTCAATTGTACTTTTCATTGCTGCAGTTAGCGGCTTGCCTGTTGCATCTCTGTTTTGTGGATTGATTACAGTTGCAAGTCCCATATCGTGCATGGCAAGTGATGTCGGAACGCCTGCCCTGCTTTTACTTTCCCCTTCATTTGAAAATGATCTCCATTCAGGACCTGATTCTTCCACTTTGTCGGTAACAACAAATCCACATTTTCCACAAAAATTTTCTCCAGTATTGGCATCTGTAACTAGAGTTCCTTTAGCACATCTGGGACACCTGTCTTTTAGATTGTTTGTTTTAACCATTTTTTCTCTCAAAACCTTTTATGATGATATTTAAGATTTTCTAATTCATCACTTATAAGTTTGCTGTTATATATGCATAAATTTTGTTTTGTAATTTTTTAATATTTTATTTTGATTCCAAGATTTTTTTAATTTTTTCTGAAATTTCTGGTTTTTCATTTTGCTCTAAGAGGAATTTTAAATCTTCTTTATTATCTACATCCCACATTATTCTCTTTACAAATACCATTGCAACATTGAGTGTGTGTTCTTTTGCAGTGTTCATATGAATTTTGTAACTATCTTCATCATAATGGGTTTTCATTAAATCTACTGGCATTCTTGCCAATGCATTTGTTCCATCAAATCTTCTAGATGGAACTATTATTGCGAAATTTGGATGCATCTTGTAATTTAGCATAAAATCAATATCTTGTGTTTTGATAAATGGTATGTCTTGAGGAAACACAATTGATGCATCAAAATTATTCTCTAAGAGATATTTGTCTGCCAATGCAACTGCACTGTTTACACTTTCTTCATCCTCGTCTCTTATTGTAATTGTATTATATTTTTCTGCTATGGCTATTGCCTTTTCTTCTTTTGTGATCATAATTGTTTTTTCAATTTGAGGTGATATAGATAATGTGTGCAAAATTTCTTCTAACATCACTTTGCACAATTCTTCTACTTGTTGTGGAGATAAATCTAAACGTGATTTTGCTTTAGAGAAAGTCTTTACAGGAATTATTGCTGCTATTTTCAAATTATACGTGTACTTGTTTTAAAATGAAATTTGCTAATGCATCTTCTGCCAACTTGTTTTTCATGGTGATTTTTGTTTCAAATACTTTCATGTCTAAGCTTTGAATTTTCTTTGTTAGCATTTTATCTTTGGTGTCTATTATGATGTTTGAACATACATCGGAATACATTTTTGCTAATCCATAAGCATTTGATTCAATTCCGGCAGCTTGCATGTATTTTGCTGCTGGTCCACTAATTGCATCGTCTCCAATCAATGGGCTAATTGCTACCACTTTTTTCTTTATTTTGGATAATTCTTTTCTAATTCCTTTAATCTGTAACATTGGACCAATTGATGTTAATGGATTTCCTGGGGCTAAAATTACCATGTCTGCATCATGAATTGCGTTTACTGCTTCAGGGTTTGGACGAGCTTTGTCTGCTCCAATATACTGAATTCCTTCTACTGGATCTTTTCCCCTGTGCTTGACCCAATATTCTTGTAAATGTAGTTCGCCTTTGTCTGTTGTAATTCTTGTTTCAATACTGTTATCTGTTACTGGAATGATATTTGCACTTACTGCAAATTTTTCACACATCCACTTTGTAATGTCACTTAGATTTTTTCCATTTTTCAACATGTTAGTTCTAATCAAATGTGTTGCAGCATCTCTATCTCCAACTCTGAACCAAGTCTCTTCACCAAAAACTTCCATTTGACGTAAAAAGTTAAATGTGTCTTTTTTCATTCCCCATCCTCTTTCCTGATCAAGTAAATCTGCTAATCCATATACGATGGTATCGATGTCTGGACAAACATACAATCCGTATAGCCAATAATTATCTCCGACATTACTTATGACATTGACTTTGGATTCTTGGGCAACTAATCCTCTTACTAGTTTGACCGATCCTGTTCCTCCTGCTAAAACTGTAATCATATCATATTTCCTCTAAAACTATTATCCCATATTTGTCACTCAATATTACTTTTTCAAAAACTGCCGATCTGGCTAATTGGGATAAGTTTATTACTGTATTTTTACGGATTTTATTTGTGTCTCGGGCTGTAATTATGTCTGTTTTGCTTGCAACTTTGATTGTTGTTGGTACCAGTACTCCTGCTTGGGCTGCACAATTAGATGCTAGAATTAATCCTAATACTGAAACATCTCCTTTCAAGATGACTTATCTAAAAACAGTCTTTATTGAATATCCTAATGGAGGAAATCTTTTTGATGAATTACAAGGAAAAGAATGGACTGTATCTGGATCTGCTGACACATCAAATCCTGGAGTAGAAGATCTTTTACATCAACTAAATCGTGGAATTGCCAATGATGGAAGTCAGGCACAAATTGATGATTTGAGTGTGTCTTATGATTTTCATCTAAAAGCTAGAAACATCAATACTTCTATTGACTATCGTGTAATTTTAGAAGGAACCTTGACTGATTATGTAATTACAAAAGATTCTCAAAGAACTCTTATCGATTTGGGGTGGAGAGGATTAACAACTGATAAAGAAATTACAATCGATGGCGTTGAAATCAATATCCCAATTAATATTCTAAGAGATTATGAACCTGGAGTTTATACTTATTTTGCAGGAACTGAAGCCGAAGAAGTTTTAGGCAAACATCTCATTGATGCCGATTTTATTTTAGCACAACCATTGACTAACTGGCACTTTTTGTTTGATCCAACCGGAATCAACGTAGATGCTGGAACCTTTGGATTAAGTGAAGAAATTGCAGGATTTGTTGTTTCGTCTTGGACTATGGGTGAAAGTAGTCTTAGAGAGGGAAGACAAGTTGAAAGAGTTTTCGAAGCTGAAATAATGTCTGATGAAAGATATGTTGTTAGAAGTGTCCAGTCTGCTGATCAAGGAAACTTGGCTGCAATTGGATTCGGTGCTTTAGATATTTTAGATGGTGTTGAAATTGCGGGCGTAACTCCAACCCCTCCTGAGGATTATATGACCACCTCTACAGGTGATTTCCCAGTAATGATAGTTTATGGAATGGCAGGTTTGGCTGCTGTTGCAGGTATTGCATTTTTCTTTGTTAGCAATAGATCACTCAAAAATGAGCAACAAGGACAACAAGGAATTGATCCTAGCAGATTAGTTGGGTATCAAACTAGTGCTTCTTCTGGAGGTTATCAAACCAATAGAGGTGAGGCTCAGCTTAGAGATGATACTGATTACCAAAAAACACGAAGTGTATATGAGAACACTGCTCCTCAGGAAACAACTACACCTCCCCCAACAATGGCTCATCGTGAAGAGGCTGCATGCGGCTGTGCTGCTTCAGCAGAAATGGGCTCTGAATGTGATTGCGCAATGCACGGCTCCTGTCTATGTGATGCATCCTGTGGTTGTTCTGCAGATATTTGTAGAGAACAAGTTCAATCAATGAGTTAGACAAGTCTTTAATTTGTATTTTCTAAAAATTTTCATTTAATTGTTAATTTATGAATTGTTCTGACGTGTCTATCCAAATGGCCTTGCCTGCAAGATGTTTTTTACAATGGGGACATTGAATTCTTTTCACCCTTATACTCATAATAATTATGAATTTCATATACGAATTAATATCCAAATTTAAAAAATATGTGTGCTGGGAGTAACCCTCCTTCTGTTTTCACGATATTTAGCTTTGCAGCCTACCTGAACCTAGTACAGGAACTTTAAGTTCTGTTTGGCTTTGCTCCATGTGGGTCGTCTTTTTCATTCCTTTTATGGAAACCTCAGGTTTTGCCATCACTGTGCGCCATATTGGATTTTTTTCTGCTCCGTTGCCAACCATCTCTGGTTATCTATCTCCAGATCACATTTCCTGTTTGGAGGGAGGAGTTTCCTCTGCCGTAGCAGCGTGTCGTGCTCCAGCTCACATGATTACTCTGTCTTGTTATTGAATTTGAATATTACTTTATGGGTTTTGTGCCTGTTATGAACAAAGTCCCGTATTCTCTCTTCCATTTTTTCTTATTTTCCAAATCTTTAACGTGTTTTGTTTTTATTACAAATCCTGCGTTTTGAAAAAGTATTTTCCATTCTTTTTTTGAATGAAGGTGCATCTGAATTTTCATCATTTTTGACCATTTTGCTGTCGCTTTGTTGTCCGTGTAAAAATCAGTACCGCAGAAAAATTTTCCTCCTGGCTTTAGCAATTTGTATATTTTTTCTAGTGCAATTTCGATAGAATCTGCATAATATAACGATTCCATTGAAAAAATAAAATCAAATTTTTCATTGTATTTTATTGACTCGATATCTGTGTAAAAAAATTCTTCTTTTTTACTGTCTATCTTTTTTTTAGCTTGAATGATCATTTTTTTGCTTTTATCAATTCCAATTGCTTTCTTACATTTTTTTTCTTTTGCGATTTTCCTTACTATCCAACCATTACCGCATCCTACATCTAAAAATGTAAATGGACTATCAAATGATATTGTTTTTAAAAATTTTAAAACATTTTTTCCATGCTCTGCTTCCATTAACTCTGCTCTTCCGTTTTGAGCCCATTCGTCAAAAGTTTTTCTAACTCTATCCATGTTTCAATATGTTCTTGTTTCCATTATAATATTCATCTTGCTGATTATTACATGAACAATTTCTTCGTGTTTCTTATATTTGATTTTAAATTATTTTTTTTGAAGAGAATTGCCTGATGAATCATGCCGAAATTGTGGTGGAAAATTATTTGAGAACACAAGATGTTCTGGATGCTTCAACCCTATTAGCATGATTTGTAATGATTGCATGAGGTGCACTCAAGAGCAATTTCATTCATTTTGTATGTCTTACCAGACCAACCAAACCAACACTGTGCCAACAATTGAGCCTGGCAACTGCTGTCAAGTAGTTGCCATGGCTTGATTTAAGAACTTGAAGAATGCCTCATATCCTGGATACCCAAGTTTTTAGTATGAGTATAGATTTGGATCCTTGTGAGCTGAATTCCTGTGGTTTTGAGCCTATTTGTAATACTTTTCATGCCTGCATATGCATCAGCACAAACTCTTGATATAATAACTATTTTAGAAAATTTTGGTAATTATGATTATGGTGAGGATCTTTTTGTCGATGTTTATGATTAAAAAGGTACTCTGATTGAAGGGATTGCACTAAAAGATAATTCTTCAGGATTGTTTACAGAAGTTTTGTCTCGTCCATTTGAATCTGGACTTTATGTTACTCAGCTACAATATCACGATGTGATTGTAACTGATTTCTTTAATGTGCGATAGTTATTTTTTCCCTTTTACCAAATTGAATAGTTGTCTTACTGCTAGTTTTGGATGACTAGTTGCAAGTTTTATCATGTTGGATAATCCGAAATCTGCTTTAATAAAATCTAGAAACTCTTCAGGTTTTAATTCACTGATAATATCTAGTTCTTTGTCCCAATCCTCATCTGTTAGCCCAATCCATCTGTCTTGTACTTTTCCTGCAGATTTTATTTTTGACTCGATTGCTTTTTTCCAATTCTCTTCATATTCTGATAATTTTTTTTCTGATGTGTCATTTGCTTTGATGGCTTTTGCTGCAACTTCTCCTGCTATTCTTCCAAATTTTATAGCATAACGAATTCCTTCCAAGACTAATGGATTTGCCTGTCCTGCTGAATCTCCGACCAAAATTAAATTATCGTAAACTGTTTTTCTTGAAAGCCCATCATTTGGAATTAATCCGTAGTGAAATTCTATTGGTTCAATTTTGCCCAAATCTGCAATTGGACCTTCTTTGTTTTTGATCAATTCTTTCAGTCTGGCTATTGGGTCTATGGGAGAATCTGGCTTCCCAATACCTACACCGATTCTCGCAATGTTGTCTCCTAATGGAAAAATCCATGCATATCCTGCAGGTGAGTATTTTTGTCCAACCATTAACCACCATGTGTCTGCTTGAACATGCTCTACCTTTGCTTCGTATTCTGCCCCTGCACCAAATCTTTCCCACTGTTCTACAAACCCCATTGATCTTGCAACTGTTGATTGAAAACCACTGGCATCAATGATCACTTTGCCGTAAAACTTAATTTCTTCTTCATGGCGTGTTGCCTTTACTCCGATTATTTTTCCTGATTCATTTTTTATTGCATCTTTTACAAAAGTATCTACAAAGATTTTAGTACCTTCAGATTCTGCTTGTGATGCTAACCATCTGTATGTCTTTCTTACATCTAGTACTGCGGAGCGAGCAACCGTATCTCCAATACTGACTTTGTTGTTTGGCGAATAAAATACAAAATTCTTTACTGGATTGTAACAGTCATCCGGAATTCCAAATTCTTTGATATTTTTAATCCATGTGACTCCGCTGGTCCTAACTGATTCTGCAATTGATTCTTCTTTTTCAATCATTGCTACTTTCAATCCTTTCTTTGAAGCTGCAAATGCTGCTGAAGATCCTGCTGGACCTCCTCCCACAATCACTAGATCATAATGATGTTCTTCAGACAACTGTTCTCAATCATAATGACCTAGGATATAATTTTGAGCTAGTTTTGACTATTTTTTTAGTACCGGGGTCCCTGTTGAATCATTTTCTCTTTCTGAATCAAAAGTTTCCATATGTGCTGGGTCTCTATGCATGTAACTATGAGTTGCCCCTTCTGTCTTTCTACAGAATTTTTCATGAATTGTTTCTTGTACTTTTAATGTGGTTTCGTTCTCATGAAATAGACGTTTTCCACAGTCCGGACACATAAATTCAGGCATAAATTCCGTCAACATTAAATCTATTTAGATGTTTCATGCATTTTGGGAATATTTTGTTCTTAACCCAAGCTTTAGATGTTTATCAATATCTGTAAAATCATGGATGAACCTGAACTTGGATCTTTTTTGATGTGGTCTGCAATAACTGGAATAATTATACTTGTTACTGGGTTTAGCTACCGCATGTATTCCAAAAAGAACAAGACTCGTCAATCTTGATTTTTAACGCACCTAGTTATTGAACAGTTACCTTTGCTTGATTTGTAAGATTATCCTTCTGAAGCTGTTTTTCCGCCATCTACATTCAAAATGGTTCCTGTAACCCAATTTGCTTCATCAGATGCCAAGTACAATGCTGCATTTGCAACGTCTTCTGGTTCTCCAACTCTTGCAAGTGGCAGTCTTTCTTCTAATACTTTCCTTGCTTGTGGATCATCCAAATATGGTTTGATCATTCCTGAATTAATAATTCCTGGGTTTACGCAGTTACATCTGATATTCCTTCTGGCATATTCTACTGCAATGGATTTTGTAAACATCGAAATTGCAGCTTTGGTGGATGAATATACTGCTAAATGAACTCTAGGAATTGCTCTTTCACTTGAAATTGAACCGACATTGACAATCGCTCCGCTTTTTACACCTGACATTTTTGAAAGCACTGCTTTTGTCATATGAAAAACACCTAACAAATTTACGTCAATCAATTTCTTAATTTCTGAATCTTTCATCTCGTGAAAATGCACTGGATCATTAATCGCACCTGCATTGTTTACCAAAATATCTATTTTCCCATAAGTGTCCATTATTTGATTTACTGCTTGCAAAACTTGGGATTCGTCAGTCAAATCACATGATATTGATACAGTTGAATTTTCGTTACCTATCTCTTTTCTAGTTGCTTCTAACTGTTCTAAATTTCTAGCAACAAGAATCACTCTTGCTCCTTCTTCTGAAAATCTCTTTGCAATTCCTTTACCTATGTCACTTGATGCGCCTGTAACGATAGCTACTTTTTCTTTTAATCTCATACTTTTCTAATATTCTTCTAACTTATAGAATTTTTGCTAAATACTATTCGTGATTTTTGCTTGTTCTATTCATTGGTTTTTTGATATATTCTATGATTCCTGTATAGTCTATTTCTCCAAAGCCTTCTCTGACTGCATTTTCATATACTTCTTCTGCTTTGGTGATCATTGGCAGATTAATTCCTAAGGATTTGGCGGTATTTGTCATCGTAGTGATGTCTTTTTTTAGATTAGATAGTGTGAATGTAGTATCATATTTCCCATCTATCATTTTGTATGCCTTTTTTTCACTCATTCCTGTTTTAAAATATGTTGAATTCAAAATCTCCAGAAATATTTTTGGATCTACTCCTGATTTTTTCACCAATGTGATCCCTTCAGATAATGCCAATGCAAGCATGGTGATTTGAAGATTCATTGCTAATTTGACAGAATGGGCAATTCCACTCTCTCCTAGAAAAAATACTTTGTTTGCAATTGAATTGAAAACTTTTTCACATTTTTCAAAACTCTCTTTATTTCCTGATGCCATCATAACCAAATCTCCTGTTATTGCAACGTTTGGACCTCCCATTACTGGTATGTCTAATTTTTCAATGTTAAATTCATGAAATTTATGTGAAATTTCTTTTGATTCTAACGGATCTATTGTGCTCATGTCTGCTACAATAAGTTTTTCATGATTGCCTTCGATGATTCCATTTTTTTCAAATGACACTTGTTTTACTGCATTTGCATCTTTTACTATGATTATAACTAACTCTGAATTTTCTGCAACTTCTTTTGGTGATTCTACGATGGTTGCTCCTTTTTCTTTTAATTCCCTTGTTTTTTCTTTAGTTCTATTATAAGATGTAATTTTAAAACCCAAGTCTATCAAATGTATTGCTACTGCATTTCCCAACATTCCTAATCCTATAATTCCTATTTTTTGCAAATGTATTTCTCCGTTAATGTTGGTTTAATGGCGTTCTTCATTTTGAATCTCCCAATGTTTATTTCCAAATCTAGGTGCCACAAATTCTAGCTGTCCTATTGTTTTGTCTCCTTTTTTCACTTTTGCAAAATCAAATTTCTTCATTTTGAGAATTTTCTCTTTGGGTTTGTAACCACCCTCAATTACTTTCACTTTGAATCTTTTACTTGCTTTAATTACCATCTTTCTTGCACTTTGAACATCCCCGATCCATGAAAACATTTCAAAATCTCCAAAATTTTTGGTAGATACATTATATCCGTACAATCTCGCTTCAAATTTCATTGAGTGTAATTTAGCCTGTTCATTTAACCATGAAACAACTTCTTCCCCATGGCCTTTTTCAATTCCAAATGTTTCTGAATCCCCCATTAATTTACCTGACAAAATTAATCCATAATAATCATTTTCAAATTGATGTTAGACTAAAATATTGTTCTAGTTGTAACACTATATGCTTACAATTGATTGCAGAGATGTCATATCAATTAAAAATGATTTACTTGTTTATGTTGCAGATCAAGTCGCTGCAATTCCAACTTTAAAAAACCATCAATTTACCTTGTCCTCCTTTGACGATGATGAAATTATTGACACATCTGAAGTGATTTCTGCGATAAAAGAATTTTTAGATTCTATAGACGAGGGACGTAACTTTGCAGTCATTTCTAACAATGATGTAATTAACATCACCTCTATTTCTGGAAAAGTAATTGAGAGGATTGCTTCTGAATCAGAACATGAAATGTTTTCTTGCACCCATTGCGGTTTTGTTACTCAATACCAAGTTGAATTAGATACTCATATGAAAATCCACTATATCTAATTTTTTTTAAATTTTCAAGCAACCAGTTTCTTTTGACTATAGGCATTTCAGATGACATTGAGAATTCATATTGAGAAAATCGATTTCGGTATTCTGAGATAAAATTATTTGCAACTTTGAATGTCTTGAAACTTGTTCTCACTCCGTCTATGTTTACTTGATTTCCTAAAATATCATAAATGATTATTTTGTATTGGGTTGGTTTTACAAAACATTTTGTACAATACCACAATATTCCTAATGTTACAATAAAAAATCCTGTTACGCATCTGTCCGATATTTTTCCCATATGTTGATTTTCAACAGGATCTTTATAAGCACTAATTACCCGAAATCTTTGTGGGAAAATCATCTAAAAATCATGTCACAAAGGTATATTGTGAAAAATGTGATCTAATTTTTGAATCTCGTGAAAAGTTTGAAAATCATTTTGATAGTCATTCTTCAAGTATTCCATGTGATGTTTGTCCTATAGATACTATCATTGCAAAACTCGTGAATTTGTTTAAGAGAAAATCTTCACGTAATTTGGAATAAGTTTTTTTAACCTATTTTGTCTGATTTGGAATATGAATAAAAAAGGTGTAGTGATAGGTGTTATTGTTATTGGAATCATTATAGGTATAGTTTCTTCTCTTTCTACCTCTAATGAGACTGTTAATTTGGATATGAGTAGGACTCATGGAACCATCTCTACTGCTATGGGGTCGCCCATTTTAGGAGACCCTTCTGCTCCAATCACTATTGTTGAATTTGGGGATTATCAATGTCATCAATGTTATAATTGGTTTCATAACACCAAACCAACAATATTTCAAAATTATATTGAAACTGGAAAGGCAAATTTGGTTTTTGTAGATTTGGCTTTTTTAGGTCGTGATTCTCAAAAAGCCTCACAAGCATCGTACTGTGCAGAAGATCAAGGAATGTATTGGGAGTATCATGACACTTTATACAATTTTCAAGAACCTCAAATTGATGGAGGATGGGCAAATTCTGAGAGATTAAAGGCATTTGCAAGTAACTTGGGATTGGATATGGATTTGTTTGAAAGTTGCCTTGATTCTGGGAAATATGTAAAACGTGTTCAGTATAATATTCAACAGGCAAGAGATCATGATGTTAGAGGAACTCCTGGATTCTTTATTGTTGGACCTGATGGACAACAACAACTTGGTGGTGCACAACCCTACTCTGTATTCAAACAGATTTTGGATACTATGATCTAATGACATCGTCAATCATTTTAATATTTTCTGACCCGAAATATCTTGTTCTTTCATTGGCGATTTTCTCATCCATGTTGATTGGTTTGTTGATTTTATCTGAATATATTTTCATAGAACCTTATGTTGTTGGTCATATTCCATCTGGAACTGAATTAGGATTTGCACTTATTGTGATGATAACCACATTGTCTGCATTAGTCCTTCCTATGAATATATTCAGAATAAATTTTCTTAAAAAATCAAAACAGAAGATGGGTGGAGGATTGCTTGGGTCTGTTGTTGGTGCAATTGCAGGAGCATGTAGTTGTGGTCCGATCGGATTTGCTGTCATTTCTACATTTGGTTCGGTTGGGGCCACTGCCACAGCTTTTTTGACTAGCTATGAAATTCCAATCAGAATTATTGCGATTGGAATTTTGACAATTACTTATTTTACAACTACAAAATCCCTGAAAATCGAATGTAATTTAAAATCTAACTAGTAATGGATTAGAAATTACCTATTGGACAAACTTTTGCAACTTTGGAATGTATGTAGTATTCATAACTTTTATTGTGACATTTATCTATATTCCAAAGGTCTAGTAGAAGGGATCCAGAGGCTGACGAAATAGATGATGTCGAAGACTGACTAGGATGTCTATTTTCAATTCCTTTTTGATGTGAATAAAGTTGAGATATTTATTTGCCTGTTTTAGATCTATTTTAATGCAGAATTGGAATTTAATTTTTGGAATTCTGATCATTTCAAGTCCAATTCTTTTTTCAATTATTGCGTTTCCTGATTCTATAGCTTGGAGCTGGAATGAAGGACGTGGAGGGTACTTTTTTGCTTTAATTTTTGTTGTTGCTGAATTGATTGGACTAAAAATTGTGATTTCTAAGAAAAGACTACTATCTGTTATTCCAATGGCTCTTGCAACTATTGTCTATCTCATTTCATTAGAACATGGATTGCGAGAATATATTGTTGAATCTGCAGAATTATTTGATGTCCAATTAATTTATTCTTGGACTTGGCTGTGGGATTTTGTTATAATGGCAATCTTTGTTGTTGCTGCATTGAGTATCTTTTTTGGAAAACGTTGGATTAGAATTGCTCCTGCAGGTCCCATATTTCTAACAGGAACTGCAATCATTCTTTCACTTGATGCATTTTTTCCATATGATACACTTGGTCCTTTACAATACATAGTTCCATATTTTGTTCAGGCAAATGTATGGTTAGTAACGGTGCTTGATCTTGGAACTGCAGTAGCGCGTGACAATGTGATGTTTTTGCGTGGTGATCATGGTTCGATGGCCCTTCAAGTATTTTGGCCATCAGCTGGGGTTCATAGCATTATCATATTTTCATTAGTAATTGGTGCATTCATGTTAAAACTAAATATTCCACGAACCCGAAAGACGATTTATTTTATTTTAGGAATTATTGGAACAATTACTGTAAACTTAATTAGAATTTTTTCATTATCTTGGTATGCCCTCAAAGTAACAACCGATCCTGTAGCCTGGGAAGAATACCATAAAATTGCAGGTGAGATAATGTTTTTGCCTTGGTTATTTGCTTTCATTTTAGCTGTGGTTGTAATAGAATCAAGGCGTCTGAAAAATTCAGAAAAATAATTTGATTTTAAAAATACGATGTAATATCGCTTTGTCCTTGAACCTCAGAAAGCTCTGAAACTTTAACTCCTATTCTTCTGATTGTCGCAGTTTGAGTTTCTAGTGCTTCTTTTAGTAATATGTCTGCAGTTTTTTGTAATTCCACAATACTTGATGTTGGACTTCTGAGCATCCTTGATTTTGATTTATTCGATAAATCTGACTCTACAAAATGAATCCCAACTGATTTGAACATTTGATTATTTTTTTTAACTATGTCATGTACTTCTTTACATAATTCTGAAATATTTTCTGACAAAAAATCATAATCTTTTGAATCTTTTTTCAATGTAGTAATTTTACTGTATTGAATTCTAGCTTCACGTTTCTTTACTGGATCATTGTCTATGCCTCTAACTGAATTGTAGATATAGGATCCTGTTTTTCTTCCAAAATGTTTGTTCAAAGTAAATATGTCAATTTTTTTTAAATCTTGAATTGTTTCTAACTTCATTTCAGAAAACTTTTCTTCTGTTTTTTTACCAATTCCTGGTATCACTCTGATTTTTAATCCGTCTAAGAACGCTTCAACTTTTTCTGGAGACACTACTGTTAGTCCATCTGGTTTTTGAAAGTCCGATGCAATTTTTGAAATTAATTTGTTGGGTGAAATTCCAATTGAACAACTTAGTTTGATTTTATCACGAATGGAATTTTTAATTTGTTGTGCTAAATGAAATGCTTTTTTAAAATCTCCTTGAACTCTTTCTGTTACATCCAAATAAGCTTCATCTCTACCTACATATTCGAATATGTTTGCACTTTCCTTCATAATTTTCATGGCTTTTTCAGACATTTCTGAGTAAAAATCAAAATCTACTGGTAAAAATACTGCATCATTTCTACCTTCTAATCTTTTTTTAGCAAATGCAATTGGAATTCCTGATTTGACTCCGTATTTTCTAGCTGTATAATTTGCAGTTGCAATGGCTCCACTGTCTCCTCCTCTGTCTGAAAAAACACAAACACATACAGGTTTTGATTTTAATTCTGGAGATCTTGTTTCTTCACATTGGGCATAAAAATAATCAAAATCTATGTGGAAAACTACTCTGGTTTCCAATATTGTTTAGAACTATTTTGATTATTACTGTTTTGTGTATTGATTAAATACTGATTTGATTTAGTATTTTCATGGAATATCCTGTGTCTGTAGATGAAAACGGGATAAAGTTCAAACCTGAAAAAATGGAAAAAGAAAAACTTTACCATTGCATATACAAAGATAAAGCCATGTTGGTATTCAAAGATTCCCAAGATATAATGAATTGTTATGAAATTGAAGAACCTGATCTAGTTGAACACATCAAGAAAATTGGTAGTGATGACGATCTTGAAAAATTATTTGAGGACTATATGCAAGGAAAACACCTTAAAAATTAAATAAAAGCGAGAGAGAAATTTGCTATTACAGGAATTTGAAATTGAGCAGCAATAAAAAATCTAAAGACGCAGAAGACATTCTATCTGAATTTGACTCTAGAATTAATTCTGAGTCTGAACCGACACCAGAACCTGAACCAACACCTGAACCAACACCTGAACCAACACCTGAACCAACACCTGAACCAACACCTGAACCAACACCTGAACCGACACCAGAACCACAGCTTGAGGCACCTGCACCAGAACCACAGCTTGAGGCACCTGCACCAGAACCACAGCTTGAGGCACCTGCACCAGAGCCACAGCTA
>NZ_JAOULD010000035.1 GCF_029882185.1 Candidatus Nitrosopumilus sp.
AGGACCAGAAAGGCCCCCAGAACCAGAACTTACAAAGACGTCTACAAAATCACCGCTTGGCGAGTATCGCAGTACTTCGTTGGTGGTAGCACTGCTGATATACACAAAGCCTTTAGAATCAAGTGTCCAGTATCCATTTTTTTTCACATCTCCATTTTTTGTAAGATATAATCTAAGATCTTCCCCTTTTGATACTTCAAACTGTTTAATCGTGAGATCCCCTTCATCTTCCTCATAGTCAATTAGCATAGTTCCTTTTGCATTGTAGTCGTCTACACCTTCAAGAAATCCATACCTATTGTAGATTATCTGTGAACTAATCTTAGGATGATCGATATTCTTAGAATCATCTAGAATATTATTTATGGCATCACGAACATAAAATGGATCTTCAAGCAGTATTTTGGCAAAAGGTTCTTTTTGAATCGCATCAAATATTAACACAGTGTCATACAAATCTAAATCTACATCATCAGGTAGTTTGTAATTCTTACCACCCATCTTTGTTTTCAATTTATCTAAATAAATTTCTGGAGAAAGAATATTTTTTTGAGTCAAATATACATGAAGTTCAGGAATTTTAAAATTTTTGCCAACTCTAGAATCATAACCAATGTCAAAATAATCAAATCTCAGATAATTAGTTTGGTCAATTGTAATGATTTTGGCTTTCCCACTCACTTTGTGATTTCCAAGCCCTTCAAAGAAACCTAATTTTTGTGGAGTCAAATAAGAGCTTAGTTCTGGTAGTTTTCCGCGCATGCATTGTTCAACAACGCCAATTTGTTGAGGAGTCAAATAGGAATTCAACTCATCAGCATTCATTAATCGAATCATTTGTTCATAAGACATATGATGAGATTTTAAAATGAAATCCATTTGTTTGCATGTGGAGGTAACATCAGTAATTGACATGTGGTTAGTACGAAGATCATGAGGTATTTGAAAACCCTCGTATGAGATCAACAAGGATACGGTAAAAAATATAATTGCAAACAAAACAAGTATTGTGGATCTAACAAATATGTCAGATTTACCAATCATGTGATCAGTCAATTAATTAACAATTAAAAGATATTTAAAATAATTATAATAAAGATTTAAAAAACATTAAAAATCTAAACGATAGAATCAAAACAGCACCACAGAAGAATTGTTCAAGAAACTGCCATCTCCAAATATTTTATCAGTTAGCTTTGCAAATGTTTGTAATTTTGCACAGGCAAGAGTTTCATTATGCTTCATTTATTAGTACTATCTGTATTTCAAATTGCTACTTTGAAATTCTCGAATTTTTGTTCTGGTTGATTTTGCTCAAATTCATAATTATTTTTACTGTTAAATTCTGCCTCTGGTGATGTTGATGATTTTAAAAGATCTTTTGACACATTTGTTATTTCATCATATGTTCTTATGATATGTTCTATTGTTGCTGATACATTAGATACGATTCGTTCTGTTTCTCTCATTTTGCTGAAAGCATCTGCTTCTGATTTTGTGAAATCATTTTCAACCGTAACTAGTTTTTTAGATGTGATCTCTTCCATCTTTCTTATTGCATTGAGCTCACCTTGTGCTTTTTCCGTTTCTAATGTAATTCTAATAAGTGAATCTGCTAGTTCCTTCTGAGATTGTTCAAGATATTTTGGATCTAAACCTTGTGTTGCTTCTTTGATTCTTTCTATCACATCTTTTATTTTATTTACTTCTATCACTAAATTTGACGTTTTCTTAGCTACTGCCAATTCACGTTTTTTTGTACGCTCAAGTTCTTGTTGTAATTCTTTCATTTTCTCTCTTTTTTCAGATAAGTTGATTTTCAATTCATCTGTTTCAATTTTTTTATCATATGCAATTTTACGTGCAGCTTGCATCATTTTGATTATTTCATCTGTTCCTTCCTTCATCTTGTTAGCTGCTTTTTTTGCCTCTGCGGATGAATTAATCTGATAAATCGTGTGCTCCGTTTGAATATCTCTAAATATATCTTCTGAACTTAAACCACTTTCTTCATAAAATGAAGTCATCATTCACATGACAAACTACAACTATATTTGTGCTTCTTTGTTATATCTAATACGCCTTTTGATCGAATGGTTGCCTATCTCTTGTATAATGATTGGTTTTCTTGGACGTCCATCTAGTTGTACTATGGATATGCCACGATATCCAATCATACGATAGTATGCCCAGAATGCATGCTTGGCTAAGAGGTGAAATAATTTACGCAAAAGAGAATCACCAAAAAGATTTATTCAAAAAATGTGTAAAAAGAAAGAAAAATTTGTAAAATTTTAATTGTTTTTGATTAATCAGGCTCCCAAAATTGCATGACATACATGCAGTTGTTACAACGCCACAACCTAACATGAATTCCATTCTCAGTATCTGCAGCATAAGTTCCATCATCCATTTTCATAACTGTTGGAAGATAACTAAGTTCAGGATTTTCAAGCCATTCGTTTTGTTGACAGTTAGGACATTCGATTTTTGGAGCCATGTACGATATAGAATATGAACAAAGAAGAATATTACTATTAAAAATAGAAAATAAAAGATGTTTTTGAATTAGAAACCTTTTGGCAAAGTACCTTTTGCAGGCTTTGGTGGTTCTGGAGTTGGAGTTTGTTGTGGTTTTGCTGCAACACCTTCAACGGTCATATTGATTCCACTAAAACTTCCAAATGTCTTATCAGCAGGGTGGTATGCGATTCTTGCCCTTGTTGCATAGTACTGGTTTGATGGTGCGGTGTAACCAGTTACTGTTGCTTTCTGATCATTCCAGTTTCTGGTTGGAACTTTTCCTACAGGAGCAGTTCGTCTGACAAAGTATCTGTTAGGAGCTGGAGAATAACCGGTTACTTTAGCTCTGTAATCATGGAATGATGTCATTGGAGCAGTATAGTATGCATTCTCTAATGCTTCTTGTACAGTTGCTGGAGGTTGTGATTTAGTCTCAGCTGGTTTTGGAACCTCTGCAGGTTTCTCTTCAAATCCTTTGGGTAGTGTACCTTTTGGTTTTGTAGTTGCTGCAGGTCTCTCAGCAGGTTTTGTTTCTGCCGGTTTAACCTCTGCAGGTTTCTCTTCAAATCCTTTGGGTAGTGTACCTTTTGGTTTTGTAGTTGCTGCAGGTCTCTCAGCAGGTTTTGTTTCTGCCGGTTTAACCTCTGCAGGTTTCTCTTCAAATCCTTTGGGTAGTGTACCTTTTGGTTTTGTAGTTGCTGCAGGTCTCTCAGCAGGTTTTGCTGGAGCTGGTTCTGTTTCAGCCGGTTTAACCTCAGCAGGTTTTGTTTCTGCTGGTTTTACTTCAGCTGGTTTTGTTTCTAGCTGAGTAGAAAGTTTGTTTAGCTTTGCTTCTAATTCAGTAATCTTGGATTCAAGATCTACTTTTGTTTGCTTTTTAGCAGCAGCCATATTCTTCAAGGACAATCCGGGGTTTATGTACATTTGGGTTGATTACGAGAACTAATTTTGATCTAGTTTTATATGCTAATTTACATATTTTATGGTATGGATGACTTTGAAAAAGAATTTCCAGATTTTGATTGGAAGAATACTCCAGCATACAAACATCCAGGAGGCAAAGATTGTCCATGTCCAAAGCACGAATACATACGAGAACAGATCAATTTTACAAAACAAGTCAACGAAAAAGGAAAAGAGCCATCAAAAGTTACCCTAAAGTTTTGTCCCGATCATTATAGAGTATACATGGATGAAGTGATTCCGGCAATGCCATTAAAGTATAAAATTTTGACAAAGATTGCATTGAAGCTTGGAGCAATTCAAGTAGAGCAGCTAAAATACATGGAGTCAGAATTATGTTTTTACTGTAAATTTGGTTCTGGCGGACATGACAGAAAAACTGAGCTTCCACCAATGTAGAATCGAGTTAAGCTTATACTTGATCTGACTAGAGAATCAATGTGGGAATAGAAGACATTAGAGGATTCATTGCAGAGTTAGAAAAACAGGGCGAACTAAAAAGAGTCAAGACAGAAGTTGATCCGGATTTAGAAATTGCAGAAATTATGAGACGTAAAATGTACTCAGATGGACCAGCAATTCTTTTTGAAAACGTAAAAGGATACGACATGCCAATTTTAGGAAATGCGTTTGGCTCCATAAAAAGATTGGAGATAGGATTGGAAATGACAGACTTTACAGAAATTGGTCAGCGTATTGCAGATATGACAAAGATGGATGTTCCATCAGGATTACTAAACAAAATCAAAAAACTTCCAGAGCTTACAAAAATGACTGCATCATTTCCTAAACAAGAAACAAGTGGACCAGTAACTGAGATTACATCAACAGATGCATCGTTTGATGACATACCAATTCTAAAATCATGGCCTAATGATGCAGGACGATTCATAACTTTAGGATTAGTAGCTACAAAACATCCTGAAACTGGAGTTAGAAATTTGGGAGTGTACAGAATGCAAATAGTGGATAAAACTCATGCATTAATGCATTGGCAGAAACACAAAAGAGGCGCACATCATAGTGATATTTCAAAAGATAAAGGAGAAAAGATTCCTACTGCAATAATCATAGGAGGAGAACCTGCAACAATATTTTCATCTATTGCACCTGTTCCAGAAGGATTAGACAAATATCTATTTGCAGGAATTACAAGAAAAGAAGGAATCAAAACTGTAAAATGTAAAACAATTGATTTGGATGTTCCAGCTAATGCAGAAATTGTTTTAGAAGGATATGTGGATCCTGCAGACATTAGAGATGAAGGTCCATTTGGAGATCATACAGGATACTACACACCAGTTGAACCATATCCAACATTCACATTAACAGGCATTATGAGAAGAAAAGATCCAATCTATGTTACAACAGTAGTAGGAAAACCAATTCTTGAAGATGCATACATTGGAAAAGTAATCGAGCGTTCATTTTTACCACTAATCCAAATGTTCCACCCAGAGGTCGTAGACTTTAGTATGCCAGCTGCAGGGTGGTTTCAGGGATTTGCAATAATATCAATTAAGAAAAGATATCCAGGTCAAGCAAAAAAAGTAATGATGGGACTATGGGGGATGGGACAGTTATCATTAACCAAGATGTTTGTTGTTGTAGACGAGGACATCAACGTCCACGATATCAATGATGTGATATGGGCAGTCACCACACGAGCAGATGCCGCAAGAGACACAGTAATCATTAACAACACACCAACAGATACTTTAGATCCAGCATCACCTCTTGTTAATTTGGGTTCTAAAATGGGAATTGACGCAACTCAAAAAACAAGAGAAGAGGGATATCAAAGAGAAATCCAACAACAAGTCAAAGTTGATGAAGATACAAAGAATCTTGTAGATTCTAAATGGTCCAGTTATGGACTATAATATAGAAAGGGGATTGTAAAAATTATCTCGCTCTTCTACCTGATATCCAATCTGGTGAATAGTATCTATGATTATTTTATCTGTAAGTTCAGTAGAGCGGGCTCCAGTACAAGAGACAACCTCCTCCCCAATCAGAGTACCTCCAAAATCATCAGCGCCATATTGCAATGCAAGCTGTGCCATGCCAACGCCATTAGTTAACCAAGAGGATTGGATGTGAGGAATTAACCCACCAAACACGAGTCTAGAAATTGCAATCATTTTCAAAAGTTGAATTCCACCAGTACCATATTCAACAATTCCTTCTTCGTGCATCAAAGTATTATTTGGTTCAAAATTCCATGGGATAAAGGCCATGAAACCTTTGGTTTTTTCTTGTAATTTTACAAGTTTGGAGAAATGTTCAACAATATCATTATTGTTTTCTACATGACCATACATCATTGTAGCAGAAGATGGAATTCCAATAGCATGTGCTTCATCCATTATTCTTATCCAAGCAGCGCTAGAAATTTTCTTTGGACTGATAATTTCTTTAACTGAATCAGTTAGGATTTCAGCTCCTGCTCCAGGCATTGATTGTAGACCAGCATCTTTTAGCCTAGACAAGATTTCTTTTGTTGATGATTTTTCAACTCTTGCAATCATATCAATTTCAGATGTAGATAATCCATGAACTCCAACATGTGGGAATTTTTTCCGAATCATTCTAAATGCATCCTCATAATATTCAATCTTAAGATTAGGATTGTGCCCCCCTTGAATCAAAACTTGACGGATCTTAAACATTTCATATGCAGCTTTTACCCTAGCTTCAATTTCATCAAGTGTTAATGTGTAAGAGTCCTCAGCTCCGGGAGATCTGTAAAATGCACAAAACTTGCAATCGGTGATGCATACATTAGTATAATTTAGAATTATATTATTTACAAAAGAAGCTTTTTTGCCAAACTGTTTTCTTGTCAAATGCCCTGAAACAAGACCCATTAAATGAACATCATCAGATTCCAATAATCTCAAGCAATCTTCAGAGTCAGGTCTTTTTCCATTAAGAGAGTTTTCCAAAATATCTTTGATATCACTTTTTTGTATTTGTTCAGTAGTCTGACTCAAGTGATCTTCATCCCCTAGAATTTCTATTTAATCCTTGATAGGAATAACAAACAAAAATGTTTAAACGAAAATGGTGATTTGCACGCAACTATTGAGAAAAATAAGTTCAAAGATTCACGTTATTTTTAAGTAGGGCACAAAAAACAGATCAAATCATGGTATCAGGAAATCAAATTAGACTAAATCGAATTCTCAGGAAAGGAAAAATGCTATGCATTCCGATGGATCATGGAATTTCAAATGGACCAATTGAAGGTCTTGAAAACCCAGCAAATACAATTTACAAATGTGAGGGTCATGGACTTACAAGCGTAATTATCAACAAAGGAATCATCAAATCATTACCAAAACCAACCAAAGTGGGAATTTTAGTTCATTTTTCAAGCAGCACTTCATTATCATTATCACCTAATCGCAAAATGCTTACTGGAACTGTAAAAGAAGCAGTTGCAATGGGAGCAGACGGAGTTTCATTACACATCAACATAGGAGGTAAAGAAGAACCAGAGATGTTAGAACAGCTCGGAATGACTGCCGATCAATGCCACAAGTGGGGAATGCCACTTTTAGCAATGATGTACCCTAGAGGAGAAAACATCAAAAACCCACATGAACCAGAAATTGTAGCACATGTTGCAAGAATTGGAGCAGAGTGCGGTGCAGATATTGTTAAAACATTATACACAGGAGACATTGATTCATTTTCAAAAATCGTAAAGAGTACACCAGTTCCAATTGTAATTGCAGGGGGACCTAAAGCAAAAACGGATTTAGACATTCTTCAAATGACTGAAGATGCTATGGCTGCAGGAGCTAAAGGGGTTACATATGGCAGAAACATCTTTGCACATAAAACACCTGAAAAAATAGTAGAAGCACTAGCTGAAATAATTTTCAAAAAAGGAACCGCAAAGGAAGCAATGAAAAAAATTGAGTAAGACAAGAGAATTAATTATTTCACCCAAAGTATCGCAGATGCAATTAGCTAAATTTTTGCCTCAGTTAGAAGAAGAGGGAATCAAAATGGTATACATGAATCCTAAAAAACTAGGTAAGAAAAAGACAAAACTTCAAACAGTATTTCCATCAAGTGCAGCAGATTATGTAGTATTAGATAAAGAAGGAACAAAACCAAAGGGCAAAAAAATTGGTAGAAAATTCCAGATATTATCAAACTCAGATATTGAAAACATCCTCAACATTGCCAAGAAAGGATTAGATTTTGTCATTGTGGAAGTCAAAGATTGGAAAATTATCCCATTAGAAAACATAATTGCAAAGTTACACAAGATACACACCAAAATCTTTGCAATAGCAAGAACTCCAGAAGAAGTCAGAAAAATGTTTTCAATTTTAGAGGTAGGAGTAGATGGAGTTATCTTCAGCACTTCATCAATTAACGAAGTCAGAGAGGTCATGATATACTTGGGTACAAAGAGTTTTGATATGAAACCGGCTAAAATCATAGAAATCAAAGAAGTAGGAGACGGAGAACGAGTGTGCGTAGATACAGCATCGATACTCCATAAAGGAGAAGGGATGTTGATTGGAAGTAGATCTAATTTCCTATTTCTAGTACATAACGAATCAGTGGGTTCATCATTTACATCACCAAGACCATTTAGAGTAAATGCAGGCGCAGTTCATTGCTATACATTATCACCAGATGGAACTACAAACTATCTTTCAGAAGTAGAAACAGGTTCTGAAGTGTTAATTCTTAATTCAAAAGGAAAAGCAAGAAGAGCAACTGTGGGAAGATCAAAGATTGAAAGAAGACCAATGTTGATGATCAAAGCTACTGCAGGAGGAGAAATAGGTGGAATCATAGCACAGGATGCAGAAACAATTCGCTTTGTAAAATCAAATGGACAATTGGTTTCAGTAACCCATCTCAAAAAAGGAGATACAGTCATGGTCCATTCTAAACCAGCAACAGGCAGACATTTCGGAATGGAAGTTTCAGATGAATATATTTTAGAAAAATGAAATACAAAACTTGTGTATCAGTTGCAGAGAACACACCAATTAAAACAAAAAAAATATTGAAAATTGCACTTTCAAAATCAGATTTTGCAGAAGTGAGATTTGATTTTTTGAAGAAAGAGCAAATTCCAAAAACATTGGAGATCATTAAAAAAGAATTAGACAGAACAGTTTGTACATTAAGACCAAAAACAGAAGGAGGTAAATTCTCAGGAAATGAAAAAGAAAGAATTTCAATTCTAAAACTAATTGCAGAATACAATCCATTCCTGTTAGATGTAGAATTTAACACGTTGAAGAGAAATGAAGATTTGGTGAGATATCTAAAATCAACAAAAACAAAATTGCTTGTTTCATGGCATGACTTTAAAAAAACACCAAATTCATCAGAGTTGAAAAAGAAAGCCAATCAAATGAGTAAATTTTCATCAAATGTGAAAATTGTGTGCACTGCAAAATCAACAGATGATTCTACTAGAATGTTGGAATTGTATAACAAGAAAGGGAAAACCAATCTTATTTCTTTTGCGATGGGAGATTATGGCAGAATTTCAAGGATTTTGTGCCTGTATTTAGGCAGTCCCTATACTTACGTGTCACTAGGAAAAGCAGTTGCACCAGGACAATTTAGTATAGATGAAGTTAAAAAAATCACAAATTTAAAAAAATAATAGATCAGTAGTTGAGAGTTTAAATCAATCGTATTACTTTGAAAAATTATATGAGTAAATCATTTGCAGTTATCGGAGACCCTATTGATCACTCATTATCTCCAAATATTCACAGTGCAGCATTTAGAGAATTGAATTTAGATTCATCATACATTGCATATAGAATTCCAAAGGGAGAATTAGCAGACGGTATAGAAGGATTAAAAAAAATCAAAATAGACGGATTCAACATTACCATTCCACATAAAATAGAGATGATGAAATATCTAGACAAGATAGATGAATCATGTAGTTTGATTGGCGCAGTAAACACAGTATCAAACAAAGACGGAGTTCTAAAAGGATACAATACAGACATGGATGGATTTTTAGAGCCATTTAAGAAAAAAGAATTAAACATAAAAGATGCCAAAGTTCTTCTTCTTGGTGCAGGAGGAGCTGCTAGAGCAATAGTTGCAGGGTTTGCAAAAGAAAAAGCAAAACGCATGACCATTGCAAACAGAACATTAGAAAAAGCAAAAGAACTTTCAGGATTTGCAAAAACCATAGGTCTAGACGCAAACGCAATAAAGATCGAAGATGTGAAAAACACTGCAAAAGATTACGACATTATTGTTAACGCAACATCCATAGGATTGAAAAACGAACCCAGTCCGATTTCTTTAGAAGGGATTAATGAAAAAACAATCGTGTATGATATTGTGTATATACCTATGAATACAGACTTTCTCAAAAAAGCAAAAGAAAAAAAAGCAATCGTAATTTATGGTTATGAAATGCTTTTAGGTCAAGCAGTTAGAGCTTTTAAGATTTGGCACGGTATAGAAGCACCTTATAATGCCATGAAGAAAGCACTGTTAGGAGGATTTTGATGGCAAAAGTACATTCTGTCGTTCATGGAGCAGTCTCAGTGGTAAATGCAATTGCAAACCAGAAAGGGGCAACACTAGGAATAGAATTGAAAGTAGAAGCAATCGTAGAGACTAGTCCAGGTAAAGGGATAGTAATAGAATCAGAGAACAAGACAATCAGTTCTAGATTAATCAATAAAACAGTCGAAAAAATAGTTTCAAAAAAAGATTTAGAACAAAACAAGATATCAATTATTCTAAATTCAGAAATACCTACAGGTTATGGATTGAAAAGCTCCAGTGCAATTTCTTCAGCAGTGGCCATGGCATGTGCAAAAATATTCAAACCTAAACTTACTGATCAACAAATTTTATTGGCAGGTGTGGATGCCTCAATTGAATCCAAAGTCAGCATCACAGGAGCATATGATGATGCATGTTCTTGTTATTATGGGGGATTTAATGTAACAGATAACGCAAAGAAGAAAAGAATCCAATTTGAAAAAGCACCATCAAATCTAATTGCAGTAATTTTCATTCCAAAGAACAGAAAAAGAGGAAATCTAAAGAAATTGAAAATTCTCTCATCTTTATTTGACAATGCATGGGAGTTGTCTAGAAAAACAAACTATTGGGATGCAATGATACTCAATGGATTGGCTACCGCATCAATTTTAAATTCAGAACCAAAAATAATTACAGATTTAATTGAAAAAGGAGCACTGGGAGCATCAGTATCAGGTAATGGACCATCAGTAGCTGCAGTTACAAAAAAAGAAAATGAGGCGGCAATTAAGAAAGTATTTTCAGCATTAGAGGGACACATAATTGTTTCAAAAATCAACAACAAAAAGGCAGAAGTTCATGAAGTGCAGAGTTGAAAAATCGAAAATTTCAGGGGAAATAACATGTCCTCCAAACAAGAGCTATTCACACAGAGCAATTTTTCTTGCATCACTTGCCGGAAAAAATAGTACTGTAGAAAATGTGTTATTTTCGGCAGACACAAATGCAACAATTGAAACATGTAAAAAATTTGGTGCAGAAATAGAGATTAAAAATTCATCAATAATTGTCAAAAACCCTATCAAAATAGGCACAAAAGTGCCTGAAATCAATACAGAAAACTCAGGAACCACTATGAGAATAGCATCAGGAATTGCCAGTTTATTTTCTGAGGAAATTACACTGACGGGGGATGCTAGCTTGCAAAAAAGACCAATGCAGTCTCTCTTAGATGCACTAACAAGTATTGGGGCAGAATGCAGTTCAACAGATGGAAAACCACCAATCAAAATCAAAGGAAAGATCACAGGAGGAGAAGTTAAAATTCCAGGAAACTTTTCGAGCCAATTTATTTCATCATTATTAATTTGTGCACCATTAACTGAAAATGGAATCAGTTTAACAATTGAAGGGAATTTAGTATCAAAACCATATCTTGATGCAACCATATCTACAATGAGAAAATTTGGAGTCACAGTTCAGACACTAATCCCATACAAACGATACAATATTTCGCCTCAAATCTATAAAGAATGCACATTCACAATTCCAATTGATTTTTCCAGTCTGGCATTGTTACTTTCTGCAAATGTATTAAGTGGAGAAAACATCACCATAAAAGGCAGCATAGGAAACCTACCACAAGGTGATGAAATATTTTTAGATATTTTAGAGCAACTAGGAGTTCAAGTCACAGTAGAAGATGAACAGATTAAAATTAAAACGCCTGAAAAATTAAACGGGGGGAAATTTGATTTGAGCAATTCTCCAGATCTTCTTCCGCCACTTGCAATATTAGCACTAAAGTCATCAAACTCCATTGAAATTTTTAATGTAAAACATGCAAGATTAAAAGAAACAGACAGAATTGCAATTATATCAAGAGAACTGGTAAAGATTGGAATCGAAATTCAAGAAAAAGAAGACGGATTAATCTTAAAGGCATCTGAAAAAATTAGGGGTGCTGATTTGAATTCAGAAGAAGATCACAGATTGTTCATGGCTTTTTGCATTGCAGGAATGTATGTTGGAAATTGTACTGTGACTGATCCAGAATCAGTTAAAGTGTCATATCC
>NZ_JAOULD010000036.1 GCF_029882185.1 Candidatus Nitrosopumilus sp.
TCTATTCCATCATAGTCTTCATCATACCATGGAACAAAATTGGAAGGACAACCATCGATTGCTCCTTCATAATCTTCCTGTAAATTAGGACATGCATCTGAAGAGTCATCAACACCATCATCATCATCCAAGTCATCAGCAGCAAAAACAGGACTAACGGGCATACTAGTCAATGTGGTTAGAAGTAGCAATAAGAATGACAAAGAGGGTATTTTTTTCAAAGCCTAAAAATACGTCGAGGATCCAGTTATTAAACCTCACTCTGGAATTTAGCAAAAAATCAAGAGATTTCAGAAAAGTATGCATGTTAGACAAAAAACTCGATTAATTTAAGTAAACCAAAACACGATCTGAACTGATGAGTTGTTCTGGGGAAACAGTTGAAGAAGAAGATCGTTTAATTCAGATCAAGCCTGCAATATCTGATCAATTAAAAAAAGCAAAGTACGGTGTATCTGATCATTCTACAGTAGAACTCTGTCATTGGACAAAAAAATCATTCAAACATGAGGGGAGTTGTTACAAACACAAGTTTTATGGAATATCAACTCATAGATGTATGGAATTTTCACCAGCTGGAATGCATTGTGAAAATAGATGCGTGTATTGTTGGAGGCCAATGGAATTTTATGATTCAATGAAAATGGAACCAGAACATGTTGCAGAACCTAAAGAAATTTTAACAAAGTTGATGGCTGAAAGAAAAAAATTAATCAATGGATATTATGGAGATTCAAGAAATGATAAACAAAGATTAGATGAATCGTTATTACCTAGTCACTATGCAATTTCACTTTCTGGTGAGCCAACAATGTATCCAAAACTTCCAGAACTGATCAAGTATCTTAATTCACTTGAAGCAACAAAATCAATTTTTCTTGTAACAAATGGTCAAGAGCCAGATATGATTCAAAAATTACAAGATGAGAATGCATTACCGACACAGTTGTATCTATCTACAAATGCTGCAGATTATGAATCATTTATGAAAATTAACAAGCCAAAATATAATGACTCTTGGGAAAGATGGAATAGAACACTTGACATGTTAAAAGATTTGAATACACGAACCGTGTTAAGAATTACTTTGATTAGAGACTATAATGATCAAAAAGAAAATATTTCATTATTCACAAAAATGTTTGAAAAAGCAAGTCCACATTTTATTGAAATTAAATCATACATGCATATTGGACGTTCAACCAACAGATTAGAACATGCCAACATGTTAGAAATGGAAGAGGTAAAAGAATTTAGTGAAGGAATAGCAAATCAAAGTAAAATGTTTTCAGTGATGGATGAAAGTATTGTTTCAAGAATCTCCATATTGCAAAATAATGAAAGATTCATTGATCGTTATATCCCTACTTATTCAAATACCATTTAGAAAATTTCTTTAATGCTTTGTATCTATGAGATAATTCATTTTTATTTCCAAGTTCAGCAAATGTTTTCTTTAAATTATTTGGAATGAAGATAGGATCATATCCCCAACCTTTTCCTTTTTGGGATTTAGAGATTTGTCCATTTAGTTTTCCATCAAAGGATTCTAAAAAAAATTTATCACAGTAACTTATGATCGAAATAAATTTTGCATTGCGATTATTTTTTACGAGATCTAGAATTCCTTTATTTCCAATAGTTTTGAAAACATATGATGAATATGGACCGGGAAAACCTCCAATTGAATCAATGAATAACCCATCATCTTCAATCAAAATAGGTTTTTTGAATTTAGAAAATGCATCTCTTGCTTTGGCAATTGCAATTTCATGTAGTGAATTTGATTGGATTTCTTTTAGGTCAGATTTTAAAAAACCCAAACTGATTCCAAATAAATCTAAAATGTTCTTTGCCTCATGATATTTGTGACTGTTTGAAGAAACAAAAAAAAGATCAAACGACTTGTGCATATCTACCACGACTCTCAATATCTGAAACAAGTTTAGTAATTTTGGAATAATATGCTGGACCAACTATTGATTTGTATCCATTAAGGAAATTTTTCCATGATGAAAGCATGATTCTTGCATGCGCACTATTAAGAATCTCTTTAATTAGTCTCAAATCAACTGCGTGGTCCTCAGGTTTTATTGTGATTTGAGATAATCCAAAATCAATTACAAATACAGTTTGTTTAAATAAAATAAAATTCGAAGTTGTCAAATCACCATGCATGATTCCATTTTTGTGTAAAATTCCAACTAATTTTCCCATATCTTTTGATAGTTCAATGATTTTTGATTCAGATAAATCATGAACGGGTTTTCCAGGAATTTCTTGCATCATAATAGAAGTGTCATCTAAATTGACAAAATAAACAAGCGGTGTAGGAATTCCATATGATTTGACAAGAGATAGTGTTTGTGATTCTTTAATTGTTCTTTGTTTACGAATCTTTGAGTCAAGTGAAGGATTTCTATATTTTTTGATTTTTCTAATTTTTAATATTGCATTAGAATCATGCCATTTAGTTTGATACAAATCTGCCTCGGCTCCTTTTTTGATTAGTTTCATTAACATTATATCCAGAAGAATTCAATAAAAATTAATCATGGATAAAGGAGAAAAGAGAATAAAGCAAGAAGATTGTAGTGAAGATAAACTAGGTGCAGGAATTCTTACATTAACTAACAAAAGATTGGCATTTGATAAAACAAATGCAAGAGTAATGGATTTTTCAAAACATTTTGGAGAAACTGTTTTAGATATTTCATTAGACAATGTAATTAAAACATGGAAAGAGGGATTGTTAATGAAAAAAGTCTGTTTTGTGACAAAAACAGAGAAAGGAGAACAGACTTTCAAGTTCGGAGTTTTTAATACCAAAAGTTGGGTTAAAAGCATTGATCAAGCAATTGATGAAAACAAGAATCAATAATGTACTTTAACAGAATCTAATCGCCATGATTGAGTTACAAATGTATCTTTTAATGCAACACCTTGTTTAACTTGAGATTCTAGTAGTCCAGTCCAACATATTTGGCTTCCACAATCTCCTGCATATTCTAATGGCACCACAAAAAATTTACAACCATGTCTTTTACACACATCTTTTAGCATTGCAGATAGTCGTTTGTTTGCTGCAACTCCTCCCACTATCATCAATTCTTTTTTTCTTGTAAATGACAATGCACGTTCTACTGCTTCACTAATCATTGCAAATGCAGTTTCTTGAAGAGAATAACATGCGTCTTCTTTGTTTTTTGTTGCAACAGATTTAGTTGCAGATAATAATCCAGAAAAAGATACATCATTTCCTTTTACAGAGTAAGGCAACAACACATAGTTTGAAGATAAATTTGCTAATTCTTCAATATTTTTTCCACATGGAGATGCAAATCCAATTGATCGACCAAACTGATCAAGTAACTGACCTAAAGTAATATCCAAAGTTTCACCAAACACCCTCCATTGTTTATTTAGAAATGCCAAAAGCATAGTATGACCTCCTGAGACCAAAAGTACCAAAGGGTTAGTTGCACCAGTTAACAGCTTCCCTAATTCAATATGCCCAATTGCGTGATTAACAGGATATATCGGAATTTTGTAAAAGGATGATAATGAACGCGCAACTACTGCTCCCACACGTAAACATGGGCCTAATCCTGGACCTGCAGCATATGAAACAATGTCCAGATCTTTAATTGAAATATTTGCCTCTTTAAGACAATCAGATAAAACTAGAGAACTATTTTCAATGTGATGACGAGATGCCTCACGAGGATGAATTCCTTCTCCCTCATCAGGGCGATAAATTTTTCTAACATCTGATAAAATTTTTCCTTTTTTTCCAGTTTTTTCGATAATTGCACAAGAAAATGTATGAGCTGTGCTTTCAATTCCAAGACCTAACATACTAACCACGACTTAATGTTGATACAATCTTGATAACATCGCCATTTTTTAGTTTTTGATCTCCGCTAATCCTTTGTTTCGTCTTACAATTTATTGCATGTAAAAATCCTTTTGCAATATCAGCATGAATCAATTCTGCTAGATCTTTTGCAGTAGAATCTTGAGGAAGTAATTTTGTATCAGGCAGTATGATTCCATCTTTGTTGGTAAGCTTCGTTTCATCCTCAACAGGATAAACCACAATAAATTTTAGAGAATCAAAAACGGCAGTATTTAGTATTTTTTGAATTCCAGTTGAGGGAATTTTTGAAAAAACGAATTTAACTAATTCAAGTGCTTTTTGTTGAGGTGGAGGAATTTCTTTTCCTTCAACAAGTGTAAAACCTTCATCGCCAGAAGAGTAATTTACAATTCCAGCTTTTGATGCCTTTCGTAAAAGTAATTCAGTTTCAGCACTACAGGGAATAACAATGTCAGGGATTTTTTTAATAATTTCAAGATCATGGCAAAGATCTGCTTTGTTTGCTGCTATAATCATGGGTTTTGTGCTTTTTCTTAACTCTTTAACAAAAATTTCAATGTCATCATCATTCCATTCTTTTGGATTTTTAGTCACAAATCCTAATTTTTTGAGAATTTCTTGAACTTGAAAATCTTTAATTCCCAAACCAGAAAATCTTTTTGCAATACCATCAGTAAGCTTTGCTCGTTTTTGATCTATTTCACGAGTTATCTTATCCCATTCTCTTTTCAAAATATCTGCAAACCATTGATCAAATTCATCTTGAACAAAAGCAACGTCTTCTAACGGATCATGTGTTCCAGCTGGAACAGGTTGACCTTGAATATCAGTAGTTCCTGCTATGTCAACAACATGAATTAAAACCTCGGCTTGTCTTGCATCATCTAAGAATTGATTACCCAAGCCCTTTCCTTCATGTGCACCAGGAACTAATCCTGCAACATCAATGAGTTTCACCGGAATAAATCTAGTCCCATTTACACACAACTCATTGTCATGTTTAATTCCAAAATGTTTGCATGCACAATCTGCTTTTACATATGCCACTCCAATATTTGGTTCAATTGTAGTAAAGGGAAAGTTTCCTGATGCCACAGGAGTTTCAGTTGCCGCTGAAAAGAATGTAGATTTTCCTACATTTGCCTTTCCAAGTAAACCAATTTGCAATATTGTGCAAAACTCAATTCTACTTATTAGTATTGCAGAAATCATTTAACCTGTGAATTAGACTTTCAAAGCATGTCAATTGTAATCACAGGGAATCCAGGAGTTGGAAAACACACAATTACACAAGAAATTGCTAAGAAAATGAAATTATCTGTAATAGACATCAATGCAGTTGCAAAAGATTCAGGGTTATTTGAAAAAAACGAAGATACAAGTGATATTGATGTTGAAGAATTAGAAAAAATCCTAAAACAAAAAATTTCTGAAAAGAATATAATCGTAGGACATTTGGCACCATATGTTTTAAGAAAAAATCAGATAAAAATCATGATTGTTTTAAGAAGAAGCCCCTATGATTTAATGTCAGTTTATAAAAACAGAGAATATTCAGATAAAAAATGCAAAGAGAATACAGGTAGTGAGATTCTAGGGATTATTGCGCATGATGCAATTAACAAATTTCAAGAAAAAGTGTTTGAGATAAATGTCACAGAAAAATCCATTCCAGAAGTAGTAAAGCATGTAATGCAAGCAATTTTACAAAATGAAGGAAAGGACCAAGTAGATTGGCTTGGATTGGTGAGAAAAAATAATGATTTGGGAAAATTTTTTGTTGATTGATTAAATAACGCCTTTGAATTTGTGTAGTTACTTGTTTGAAATTTCTAAAACTGATTTAGCTGGAAGGATTGGTACTTTGTATACTAATCATGGAAAAATTGAGACTCCAGCATATGTTCCAGTAATTCACCCAGTTAAACAAACAATTCCATCGAAAAAAATTCGAGAGATGGGTTTTAATTTAGTAATTACTAATGCATACATTACAAAAAATAATTATGGTGATGAGGCAGTTGAAAAAGGAATTCACAAAATAATTGATTTTGATGGAGGAATCATGACAGATTCAGGAGGATATCAAGTTCTTGAATATGGAGATGTCGATGTATTACCACCAGATATGGCGAATTTCGAAAAAGGAATATTGACAGATTTTGCAATTCCACTTGATAAGCCGACAGGATATGGAATGCCAATTAAAAAAGCAGAAGATTATGTTAAACACACTCTAAAAGTTTCAAAAGAAACACTTGATGATAGATTAGACAATGGTCAGATCTGGATTGGTCCAATTCAAGGAGGAGAACACTTTGATCTAGTTGGTAAATCTACAAAGAGTTTGGTAGAAATGGGTTTTCAGATGCTCGCTTTGGGAAGCCCAGTTGAATTCATGGAATCATATGAGTATAGATTGTTAGCACAGATGATAGTTGCTGCAAAAAAACAGATGCCACATTCAATTCCATTACATCTTTTTGGTGCAGGACACCCTTTGACAATACCATTTGCAATAGCCTTAGGATGTGACACATTTGATTCAGCATCATACATGCTTTATGCCAAACAATTAAGATACATCACAGATGATGGTACACGGTATTTATCAGATATCGAGGTGTTTCCATGTAATTGTGAAGTATGTTTAAAGCATACCCCTAAAGAATTTCTTCAATTAGATGTAACTGAAAGAATCAATCAATTAGCAATCCATAATTTGTATGCTATCAAGCTTGAAGTAGACAAAGTGAAACAAGCAATTCATGAAGGAAGGTTATGGGAATATGTTATTAAAAAGGCAAGAGCTCACCCTAAATTATTTGAAATGATTGAAGTGATGACCGAAAATTATGAATTTCTTGGTTTAGGCACTCCAAAATTCAAAGAAAAAGCAATTTTTTTGTTTAGTAAAGAGGATCAATATAGGCCAGAAGTTCAATCTTTCCATAAAATTGTTAGAAAATTCAAATCAAAGAAAAAGAAGATCATCATAATTAAAGAATCAAGTTCAAAACCAGGATATCTCTCTCATCAATATACAGGATTAAAAAAGAAACTCAAAGATTTTGAGTCATTTCAAATATGTCAATACAATCCAATTTTAGGATTAATCCCAATTGAAATTTCAGATATTTTTCCAGCAGCACATCATGAAACATCTAGAATAGATTTCGAGCCGGAAGAATTCCCTACATTTGAAAAAACATGGAATGATTTCTTTTCAAACAATAAATTTTCAGAAATCAGTTATGATAAAGAAAATGAATTCCTCAAATATTTTGTTAAAATTTTACCAAAAGAGATCAAGAAAAAATCTTTTGAATAATAAAAAATAAGAAAAAAGAATGTGCTAAAAGATGCTGCTTATAGAGCGGCGTCTTCTGCCCAACCTTTGATGAAGATACCGTTTTTGTGAAGAGGTACTGGTTGTCCAGCTGTGTAATTCATTGGTCTCATCCAAAAGATTGATTTTGTTGGGCATACACCGATGCATGCACCATCAGAAATACATCTTTCTGGGTAAAAGACAAATGCTTTACCTCTCTTCCAGCCTTCAACTGGTTTTACTCTAAGGACATCAGGACCAAGGGTTGTACAGATTTCTACACATAGTGCACATCCGATACATCTTTGCTCGTCAATGTCTGGAAGTATTGCTATTGGCATTACAAAATTAGAATTGATTGGTGACTATTTAAACCATGATTGAAATTCATAACCCTGTTATGAAAATGATCGAGTCAGAATACATGCGCAGAATCTAGATTAAAGAATTTAAAAAACAAAAAGATAACGTGGTGTACACGTTTATTTTCTCATTGCATCTATTTGACCAGAAGTGACCCAGTCAAGTAGCTCTGCTGAAGATGGATTAAGGTCTGCTTTCTGATTCATCAGATTGTTAACCCAAATCCAGTTAATTTGGTTTAGGAGTGGTTTGTTTGCTTCGTCACCTGCACGTGTTTTAGCGACGACGGCTTGATCTTGTTGTCCTAACCATTCTTGGAAGCTTCTTCCCATGAGAATCGAATCTTAGCTTACACTAATTAAAGCTTTTGTAGATTCCATGATAGGCACAATGATCGGATCGCCCCTACGAAGGTTTTAACGTAGATAGAATATCATTTTAATTCTTGAAAGTCAAAGTTCTGGGTGCTGCAAATGAAGTGGGCAGATCAGGATTCTTGATAGATTGCAATGGCACAAAATTATTACTAGATTATGGAGTAATGTTTGGACGTAGAGGCAGTCCACCTCAATATCCGCTCCATGTAAAACCAAAAGATTTGGATGCCATCATCATCAGTCATGCTCATCTAGACCATTCAGGTAATGTCCCGTCTCTTTTTGTAAGTGGAAATACTGATGTTTATGCTACTCCACCAACATTTGATCTTTCAAAGTTATTAATTGAAGATATGCTGAAAATTGAAAAAAATTCCCATCCGTTTGATCTGCCAGAAGTAAATAACATGATGAAAAATGCTAAAGAAATTGGATTTAGACAAAAAGTTACTAAAGGAAATGCAACTTTTGAATTAAGAGAATCAGGACATGTGATTGGTGGAAGTACAGTACTTGTAGAGTCAGAGAAAAAGCGTCTTTTCTATACAGGAGACATTAAAACTTATGGTTCTAGAATGCTTAAAGAAATGGATTTAGACATAGGGGAAATTGATTTACTAATTACTGAGAGTACATATGCTAAGACAGAACAAAAACCTAGGAAAGAATCAGAAGCGGAATTAATAGAATTTGCAAATGAAGTAATGGATAGAAAAGGAACATTGTTTATTCCTTCATTCTCAGTTGAACGCTCTCAAGAGATTGCGTGTATCTTAAGAAGTTCAAATTTTAAACATAAGATCATTATGGATGGAATGGCATTAAAAGTAAATGAGATAATGTTCAAACATCCAGGTTACCTAAGAGATCCACAAGTATTTTCAGATGCCATAAAGCATGCAACATCTATCAGAGAACATGCAGAAAGAAAACGTATCATGGAAGAACCATGTGTTGTAATATCACCAGCTGGAATGTTAGTTGGAGGAAATGCAGTGTATTATTTACAACAGTTATCTTTTGATAGTAAAAATGGTATAGCTCTGGTTTCTTATCAAGGTGAAGGGACACCGGGAAGAAAACTACTTGATACAGGAATGGTGTCAACTAGAGGCAAAGATCTTGCGGTTAAAGCAGAAGTAAAACAATTTCAGTTTTCAGGACATGCAGATAGAAAAGAATTGTTTGATATGATCAAGCAGATTAAAGGAAATCCAAAGGTATGTACTGTTCACGGAGACGCCGAATCATGCGATATGTTTGCTAAAGAAATTCATGAACAATTTGGTTTAGAGGCATTTTCTCCAGCAGTTAATGAAGAAATTACTGTTTAAGATGCAAAATAAGTGTATCATAGATGTAAATAATTCAATAAATAGCGGCCAAGTATTTCTTTGGAAAAAAAACAACTCAAATTGGTATGGTGTAAATGGTCAAGACATTTTAAAAATAACTGATTCCGGTAAAATAAAATCATACAAAAATATCAGGACAGATTTTTTTCGAAAAAAAGACAATATCGAAGAAATTATCAAGTCAATTTCAAAAGATCCCATTACAAAAAATGCTGTAAAGCAATATCCAGGATTGAGAATATTTGAGCAAGATCCCTTTCAATGCTTAATTTCATTTATTGTATCATCAAACTCTAATATTCAAAAAATTAAAAGCAGTTTAGAGAAGTTATCAAGAAAGTTTGGCATTAAAACAGAATTTGATAATCAAGAGTTTTTTTTATTTCCCAAACCAGAAAACCTTGCAAAGGCATCAATAAATGAAATTAAAAGTTGCGGTACAGGATATCGTGCTAATTTTATCAAAGATGCAGCAAACAGAGTAATGTTAAAAAAAATTAATCTTGAAAACTTGAAAGAATATAGCTATCAAGAAACCAAAAAAGAAATTTGTCAAATTTCAGGAGTGGGAAACAAAGTTGCAGATTGTATTATGTTATTTTCATTAAACAAGTTAGAGTCATTTCCATTAGATAGATGGATGATCAGAATTCTAGAAAAATATTATTCAGATAAATTTCAACTTGAGACTAAAACAATTACAGAAAAACAATATGAAATTCTCCATGAAAAAATTGTTGAACACTTTGGTCCATTTGCTGGATATGCGCAGCAATTTCTCTTTAAGATGGAAAGAGAAAACTACCAAAAGAAGTGGCTGTAAACCCTTAAAATGGTAATTAATTGCTAGGTTTTTGGGCCCATAGCTCAGCATGGATAGAGTGCCGGACTTCTAATCCGATGGTCAAGGGATCGAAGCCCTTTGGGCCCGCTTAACAAAATTATTATTCAGATTTAGAAACAAAGTTTTTGTGAAAGATTTAGAATTTGAACTAAATTCAACAGATATTCATCCAAATTCAGAAATTAAAGGGACAATATCAGTTGCATATCAAGGAAGATACGATGGTGTTGTTGTAAATACGACAATTTTGGATTCAAATGAACATATTATTTACAAGTCATATAACGGAAAAAAGATTTCTCAGAATGTTTCTAGATTATTTATCAATAAAGATGTCATGCCAGAACATAAAGCAGAATTTTCAGCAATCATTAATTTTGAACCAAAACACGAACATGAAATTAAATTCAGAGTGTCAATTATTGAGCAGCATAAAGAAATTGAAAGTAAAATAATTTTTGCAAAATATTCTATCTAGAATCTACTCTTTTCTACTATAATCGAACCAGTCATCCATGGATGGGGTTGACAATGGTAATGTACTTCTTGAGGTTCAGTAAACAAAAATTCATACTCATCTCCAGGTTTTAAAACTCCTTCTGAACCAAAGTCCCCACTATAACCATCGGCATGACGGTGATCAGGTGTAACAGTATGAGCAGTATCATCATAGTTTATCCATTTTACATTATTTGTAAAGGTCAGCAAGACAGTTGGATTGTTTGGAACATAGTTATCATTACCCTCAATTACTGCACCTGGAACAATTTCAATAATGAAGAATTCTTCTTCTGGATGTAAAATATGATCAGAGACAGATGGTTTTGCCATAGATTCAGGAAGATAAAATGAAGTGTAAAACACAATAGAGGCAGACATGCCAATAATTAATGCAATCATACCAATTCCATATGCATGACTTGATGTTGGTGTGCTCATAATTTTCTCACTCCATCAAGATCATTAGAGCCGATATTTGAATTGTTATTTGCATTTACTCCCAGATCTGCCTGAGTTTTTGGCACAGATATTTCAGCTGCCAATTCTTTTGCTTCAGGTTTTACATCAGATGTTGCTCCACTCTCAGGAAGTTTACTTGATTCTTCAGATGTTTCTGGTTCTGCAAGTTTTGGTTTCTCATCTACTACAGGTATTGGTGCAGGTGGAGGGGCATTCTTTTCTTGGCTCATTGCATATCTGTAAACATGGAAGAAGGCAGCAAACACCAGCAGTATAATTCCTACAAAGAACAATGAAACATTCTTCATTCCAGTTAATGCTGCATTATAAGCTGCAATGTTTAAGAATACTTGGAATGCCAAAAGTGCAACCAATAACCAGTTAATCCATTTTTCTGAAAGGCTGATAGTAGCTACTTTTTGCGGACCGTTGCTTTTTGCAAGTTTTGATTTTCGTTCAGCTTCATTTGCTAGTTTGATCATCATGTATGTAAATCCAAATCCTAACGGTACCAACAGAATCATTGTTGAATAGAAGAATATTGGATCGATTACCAAACGTTCAACTAATGGAATTGAAATATCTGGTGAGATATAGAATCCCCAGTATGTCGTAACCATGATTTGAGCAAGACTAGTAATTCCAAATGCAGTAATTATTGGTCTGTCTCTCCATGAGAACTTCTTGTATCTGTCGATAAATGGAATTAACACAAACGATATAATGAATAATAATGGCCACAGCAAGCCTGTAACAAATTTGTCATATTGCGTCCTCATGAATGCATAGATTCCAGTAAGATACCATTCAGGAACTGTCACGCCGGGTGGGACTGTGGGTTCAAACTTGAACCCCATATCAATTGGAAATACACCACCTGTAATCAAA
>NZ_JAOULD010000086.1 GCF_029882185.1 Candidatus Nitrosopumilus sp.
TGAGGCACCTGCACCAGAACCACAGCTTGAGGCACCAACAAATCAAACTGAAAATTATAAAACACAAAAAATTCCAGAAGAACGTAATGTGATTTTTGTTGGAACAAAACCCATTATGACTTATGTTTCTGCAACTTTAACTCAGCTTTCTACAAGACCTACAGTTACAATCAAAGCTAGAGGCAAAAGAATTACTCAAGCTGTCGATGTCTCTCAAATGATTGTGAAAAGAATGAATTCTGTGGGTTATGTAATTAGTGACGTTAGAATTTCCTCTGACTCTTTAACTTCTCAAGATGGAAAACAACGTAATGTTTCTACAATGGAAATTGATATTTCAAAAAACTAATTTAAAATATTTAACATTAATTTTATTTGGTAGTATATTTTTGATTGGAGTTTTGATGCTTACAAATGATTCGTGCAATATTGAATATTTTGTAATATCTGATGAGATTAATTCGTATGAAAAATCTTTAGAACCTGAGTTTTGTGAAAATATTCTTGAAAAAATTGATTCGTACAATGATCAATGTTCATCACAAATAGATATTTTGGATTGTGGTTAAGGTGCTAAATCTATCAAAAGATTTCGTTCTATCTGTACATGAAATCTTTAAGGTAGTTTGTTTCTTCCTGTGTTTCTTTAATTATTTTTTCTGCCTTTTCTGCTTCTTTTTGCAATGATGAAATGTCACATGATGATCCTGGAATTAGTTTTGACATTGTCATACATAATTCTGCGCTTGATTGAAAATCTGGACCTTTCCCATCTGTGTGAAAAATTATCACAATGACATCTTGATCTGATACACTTCCTTCATTGAGCAGCATTCCTGGAATTCCTGGAACTGTTCCATGTTCTAATACTTTCAACCCTGATTTTTTTATTTTGTTTCTTGCAGATTCAGTACTTCCAATACATATCATTTCTCCATTACCGGTCGTTGATTTTATTGCAACACTGCTTACAATCAATTTGATTTTGTGTTTTTTTGCCCATGACAACATTGTTTTTGCAGTAATTCTATGTAATGACTGATCTAATGTAAGATACGACAAAAATACTCCCACTTTCAAATCATCGTTAACAAAAATTCTTGTTGTGAAATTTGGTTTTCCATCTTGTATCACACTAATTGGTGGAAAACTTTCAGAATCAACAACTCCTGCTAATCTAAACTGTGATGTGTGAATCATCGATTCTGTTGCAATTGCACTACTGAATCCTATTGAAGGAAATCCATCGACAAGATATCCTCCCTCCAAATCTAATTTTCCAAATTCTCTAATTCTAATTTTTGGAGACAATGAATGCTCAATCATTGATCAACTAATATCTTTTATCTCACTTTATTTTTGTAATTTAGAAATTAATGCTGCATAAATAAATGGCAATATTGTTGTAACCTCTGCATGCAATGTTGATTGTTTTGCTTTTTGTGTTACTTTGCCCCATGAAATTGCCTCTCTTACTAGTGCTCCACTCAAACTGCCATCAAATTCTTGAGCCGTAGTGATATAGAATGCATAATCCAATCCCTCTCTGTATTGATTCCACCATAATGTGTGGTGTTTGGAAATTCCTCCCCCAATCATGAATGCCCCTGATTTTTCAGCCTTGAAAATTAATCCTGAAAGTAGGTTTGCATCTCCTGCCATATTTAATTTAAAATCGCTGTGTTTTTGTGTAAATAACCAAATCTGACTTCCTACAGCCCCGTCCATTATTCCTGGAACAACTACGTCAATACCATTTTTGTATGCCCAATAAAGAAATGAATCTTCTCCTAAATGTTTTCCAATCATTTTACATATTTCGACTGTATTCATTTCTTTAATCCCTTTTTGATATTCCTCCTCTAGAAATGATTGCATTTTTTCCTCAATGAGTGGACCGTAACTATCCATTGGAACCAACACATTGCCTAATCTGTGAATGTTTTGATTTGCAAGTTCCATGTCATCCATTGTGAATGAACCTTCGTTATAATGTGAAAAATGCCTTGCAATATCATGGTCTAGTGCACCGCATGTGGTGATTGCCACATCGAACCATTTGTTTTTGATCATGTCTTTGATAATCCCTCTGAGGCCTGTGGATACTACTGCTCCTACAAACGAAACGAATCGTAAACATTGTTTATCTGAAATCATTTCTGTTAAAATTTTTAAACCATCAGAGAGATTCACTGATTCAAATCCTCCGGATTGAGATAATTCTTCAAAAATTTTCTCTAAAGTTGTGTTTGAATCAATCACTATGTCTTTTACTGGACGTCCTGACACTACCACGTCCTTGATCTTTGATGCCAAGTATAAAATTCTGCCTTAGTTTTATTGATTTTTTATTTCTCTAAGAAAACTTTAAACCCGCCCAATAACACTCATTTTCGAATGGCAGATAGAATTAAGGTGGGATTGGTAGGGATTGGTAATTGTTTTTCAGGTTTAATTCAAGGTATTGAGTATTATAGACAAAACCCTACGCAGGAGGTTACTGGTATTATTCACGATAAATTAGCTGGTTATGGCATTCATGATATTGACTTTGTTTGTGGTTTTGATGTTGGTGAGAATAAGGTTGGAAAGCCCCTTCATGAAGCAATCTATGCATTTCCTAACATGGTTAATTGGATTCCTAAGGATGAATTGCCAAAAAATGATGCCAAAATATACGAAAGCCCCATTTTAGATGGCGTTGGATTATGGGTTGAAAATCGAATCAAACCTATTGAGAATCCAAAATCTATAGAACAAATTACTGAAGAAGTTAAACAAGTAATCAAAGATACTGGTGTTGAGATAATTGTTTCTTATTTGCCTGTAGGCTCTGACAAAGTGACTGAATTTTGGGCACAGATTTGTCTTGACACTAACACGGCATTTGTAAACTGCATTCCCTCATTTATTGCATCTGATGAAAAATGGGCAAAAAAATTTGCAGAAAAAAATATTCCTTGTATTGGTGATGACATTAAAGGCCAGGTTGGCG
>NZ_JAOULD010000087.1 GCF_029882185.1 Candidatus Nitrosopumilus sp.
GAAGTAAAATTACAAGATCTGCATTTGGAAGTCCAGCATCAAGATTTTCAAGCCAATTTTGTTTCATGCCATTTGCAATTCCATAAACCAGATTAGAGTGGTAGTATCTATTCATAATCAAAACAGAATTTTTCTCTTGTGCTACTAAAATCTCGTCAAGTTTTTCCCATCTATTTGCAGCCAATAAACAATGAATTACTTGTGGAGGAAATTTTCTTTTTCCCCTCAAATATTGTCTGATTTCTTTTCCGATTGGTGTTTTGTAGTCAGGAAAATGGAATAGTTTAGTTTTGACCTTTCTTTTTTTAAGGGCTTTTTCCAACATAGTTGATTGAGTTAGTTTTCCTGCTTGGTCTCCACCTTCAATTACAATTATCATAAGTTATCAAAACAGAGAAATTAATTAATTAAAAATCTATCAATAGCAATTATCAATATTCAGTAATAAAAACAAGATTTCTTGTAAAATCAAGGAAAATATGCAATTGGAAAATCTGTCAACACTAAAAATAATGAAGACAATAGTTCATAATTAACAAATGATGATAACACAAAGCCTAAAAACAATCAGGATCTTGTTTAGGTGCTCTTTTGGGTACATTAATTTTTACCGCTCTATCCATAATCCCATACTTATTGTACTGGGGTTATGGTAGGAAGTTAGAAAATGCACCCACGTGGAAGTTAGTTGTCTTATTCTTCAAGAATTTTTTTAGAAAAGAGTAGTAATGGATTTTGATTTCTGATAAACCACAACACTAAATTGTGATAAAAATAGATACAAAAATTAGTTTAGTCGATCATGGCATAGAAAACCATGGAGACGCAGTTTTCAACCGGACTGACTTTGATGTCTTTGAGATCCGGGTATTGTTCTACAGTCAATTCAGCACACTTGTCTGCCAAATCACCAAAGTAATCTGCACTTGGTTGAGTTGTCTGCATTGCAATAATTGCATTATCTAATACCTGCAGTGTGAATTCTTTGTTGAATTTCAGGTGCTCAGGAGTACCCAATATTGGTTCATGCCCCGAAATTATGATGTCCCAATCCATTGCCAAGATCTTATCATGTGCTGCAATGTGCTCTCCCATGTCTCTTGCAATCCCAAAGTATTGGAACGGTGCGGCTTTTGGATGAAACAAATCGACTGCCATTATGACTTTGTGTGCTGGAGAGTAGATCACAATGTCTCCTTTGGAATGGAATGGTCCAATGTAGGATAATTCAAGAACTTGGTCACCCACCATCAAGATATACTTATCATCAAAGGTAACTGTAGGGACTGGTCGTTGTGAATCATTTTTCATTGCCAAGTGATCTGCAGTATCAATATGAGAAACGTATGTTGTATCTTTTGGAAATATGCCAGCTGAACCGACGTGGTCTTTATGGATGTGTGTGTAAATTAGATGTGTAACCTTCTCTGATGTAACATCAGATATTGCTTGTTGGATTTTGTCTCCCAAACCCATGGGGGCATCAACAACTATGACACCTTCCCCGGTTGTCAGAAACATCATCTGATAGTTACCATCAGTAATCCAATAGAGACCATCACCGATTTCAATTACCGCATATCCTTTTTCAGGATCAATCTCGGGTCCAGTTACGGCATAATCCATTGCAGATGGGAACAGTCCTTTTTTGGCAGTAATAATTTCAGAATTTTTAATTTCTTTTTTGTTATCTGAGATTTCCGAGCATAACATATCACCGCAAACCTTTTTCGAATTGATTTCAGTCAGAGCTTTTCCCTGTGATATCAGTGCTTCAGCGTTTGGGGTAATTTCAGATTGTAAGGACGGAAGGATTCCAAGTGACAAGACTAGAGGAATTAGCATAATGATTGACCAAGATTTCATAAAATCAATAGTATGTAATTTTATTTTAAAGTTTAAGACGGTAAGATTTCTGTAGATAACCAATATCTATGCGGAATTCAAAAAAAGATATTCAAAAAATGATTCCGTTGTAACATCAAGATGCTACTTCCTTTATTCCGAGAATTTTGGTCGGAGTGATTTCGACTAGTAATTCACCTTCCACACAATTGCGTTTTCCTATTCTTTCAGAGTTCTCTTCTCCCATGTACCTACTTGCAATTTTTGTGGTCCATAGCAACAATCCTTTATAATCTTGTGTAATGCTAGCCTTGCCTTCAATTATGACAAAAGAATAAGGAGGTGCTTGTTCATCAGCACAAAAACTAACATTTGGATTGTTTGTGATATTTTTTGCTTTAATTGTTGCACTCAGGGTTGTAAAGTAAATTTTTTCATCTTCCCAAACAAACCAGATTGGAGCTATATGTGGCAATCCGTTCTTTCTTATTGATGAAATCTTTCCTGTCTTTGTTCCTTCTATCAAAAATTCATTGATTTCATCGTTGGACATTTTTTGCATGTGTCTTGCACTATGAATTCAAATAAAAACTCTAGATCCGTTCCAAGACAGAAAAACCAATCACAGTTCACCTGTGAAATCCAATATGTCTATTTGCTGACATGGATTTCAGATGCTTCTGCCATGTTCATTGTACTCCTAATCGAATTTGAACTATCAAGGATTTTCAAAGAATCAACTTTCGTCATTATGCTACGCTAAATTCTGTCAAGGTTTATAACCAAAAATGGAGTACATAGCACAAAATGGGACTAGTTAACGATGTAATCAAAGAGATCGGAAACAAATCAAGAGAATTCTATGAATTTGTTTTACCACCGATTGACATGCATCGTAATGAAGATAATCTCAAAGTAGTAATTGACATTCCAGGATTTAACAAAGAAAATATCAAGTTGACCCTGTGTAAAGATATACTTTCCATCAAGGCTCAAAAAGAAGTTGATGAAAAGGAAACAGAAACATTGATTTCAAATCAGAGACCAAGTGTGATTGATAAAAAAATTAGACTTCCAATCGAGATTAAACAAGGTGAAGAAAAAATAGAGTCTGCAAAATATGAAAATGGTGCGCT
>NZ_JAOULD010000009.1 GCF_029882185.1 Candidatus Nitrosopumilus sp.
CTCCTCAAATCCTCCCGGCCCCTCCAAATTCTCAAACAATTCTCTTGCCAATTTTTCTATATGTGTATCAAGATTATCCAAAATTTCATCTAACATTTTGACTGTTAAAACCATGTTAATTTTGATTTAGTTACTGCAAAAAATGTTGTGTATTTTATTTTGGTTTTTAGGCATTGAAATTGACAATACTGTTGAAAGTCTTTTCCTTTACATGATAATTCATTGATAAATATTGACAAATCTAAAGAAATGAAAGATCTTATCCAAAAAGAGAAAAAACTTCATAAAGAAATCACTAAAGACAGAAAATCAATGATGATTTTGAGAAGATAAAACAATTAAAATCATCTAAATTATCCTAGTCTTTTGATGATATGATATCCAAATTCTGTTTTTACTGGATCTGAAATTTCTCCAACTTGAAGTTTGAACGCTGCATCTTCAAATGGTTTGACCATCATTCCTTTGGTAAAATATCCTAAATTCCCTTCTTTTTTACCACTTCCTTTATCTGTTGAAAACTCTTTAGCTAATTTTCCAAATTTTTCACCATTTTTGATTTTCTCTAAAATTGCCAATGATTCACTTTGTTTCTCAACCAGTATGTGCGAGCACTTTATTTTGTTCATGGTTTTTCACGGATCAATTATTGTGATATATCTTTCCATGCTATCAAAAACCTTGCATGGCTTTTTTCACAAATAAAACAGAAAACTATCCTCTAATCTAAACCCCAACTAATTTTCGTTCTAGGTATAATTTTTAAAAAAGGAGCTTCATTTTCTTTCCAAGGGTCTTTTCTTACCCATTGAAATTTTTTGTAAAAAATATTGTAATTTTTTTTAAATTCTTCTCCATCTTCGATGACTTTTGCTTTACCTTGAATGCATATTGCCTTATGTCCTCCTGATTTGTAAATGTCAATCACAATTCCTACATTCTGATTAAATTTGATATTGGCATATGTCCTTGTGTAGTAATCTGTTGCAACGATTATCTCGTTCTCTACTCTTACAAATGAAACTGGCTTGACATGTGGAATGTCTCTATGCGATGTTGCTATTCTTGCTTCTTCTAATGAATCTAGAAAATTTATTTCGTTTTGGTTAAATTCGATCAATTGAAAATTCGTTCTCTAATTTCTGGAATGTGTTTGTATACTATATCTCTGACTTTAATTTGATCTTCTGCAGTTGGCATCTCTTTTTGTGCACTGAGTATAGCTCCACTCATCCCTAATGCCATTCCCATAACAATTCCGTAAACGAATTCTTTGGGATCTTCTACCTTGAGCGTTTCTTTATTTTGATTAATTTCTTCCATATATGCAGGAATTGTTGCAACAGCCCCGTTAATTGTCTGTATAATTATTTCTTCTAACTGTTCTTCACTCATATTATTTCTAATGAAATATTTCTTAATAAATCTGCACCTAAGATTTTTAATCTCTCTTTTTGAAGAATACCTATGTTCGCTTTTTTTACCCCAAATGAGGCAAATGATGCATTACCTGATGTAATAAAAAAATTTGAATATGCTTTAGCAAAAAATAATGAAGTTAAGAAAATAGAGCAAGAATTGCAAATTAGCATATCTACTACAAATTCATTAGAATCTTATGTCGACATCAAACAACGTCTAAACACTGCAATTACAAAATTCTATGAGTCTGTTGAAATATTGGAAAACACAGGTGTGGTGGTCAAAAGTATAGAACAGGGATTGCTGGATTTCCCCTCGAAACGATTTGAAGACGAAGTTTGGTTATGCTGGAAATATGGCGAAACTGAAATCAAATTCTGGCATGAGAAAGATTCTGGTTTTATGGGAAGAAAACCAATAGAAGTTAGCGATGATTCATTGGTTTAATAATTTAATTTCATGATAACTCTAAGTTCATTCCAAGATTCAGATATGTTGTGGCAAAAATATCATTACATGTTGTATCGTGTCTGCAACTACACTCACTCACTGAAAATCTCTACGTCTAATTCTGTCTTTGACCAAATGTTGTTAAACAACAATGCTTTAGAATAGATTATCGTTTCAGAATTTGTCCATATTGCTCGCATCTCTTTATTGTTTTCTTCATTTTTAATAAAGAATAACACTTCATCATCGTCTTTGATTAAAAACACAAGTCTTCTTTTACTGGTGAGTAGAATTTTTTAATTTTTATTTTATCTATGTCGTCAAAAATTCCTTTTGATTTTTTTATAATCGATGTTAGTAATTTGTAATCTATTTTTTGTTCTTCTATTGCATCTAGAAAATTTGCGTGATAAAACTCGATGAACTCTTTTTCAGAACCTAAGATCCAGCATTCTTTTTTAGAATTAAGAATCATGTCAAATATTTTACTGTTGACATGATTACCTCTTTGTAAAACTTTGAATGTATCTTCATTCTCTTCATCCTCATCTGATGTGACTCTTGGAATTTTTTTCCCACATTCCTTCTAATTCTGGATCTGATGTCTTGTTTGAAATTATTCCAACTGCTGAAGTATGTATTGAAGGTAAGGATTCTTTTATAATAAACGTCGATGCTCCTGATAAAGTATTTGACTTTATTGATTAGGATTGTCTGAATGGATTGTCTATATTGTAATTGGAGGTATTTTACTAGTCGGTGTTGTGGTCTTTATGTTCTTGAAAAAATCTAAAATAATTTAGTAGAATGGAAAGGGAAATTCTAACTCTTTAGTTTTGTTACTCTTTTTTTATCTCTGCAAATTCCACAAAGATAATTTCTCATAAATTCTTCTAACTCTATTTTGAATTGATCCGTTTTTGAGAATACTTCTCCTGTTTTTAGTCCACTTGGAACCTTTTTACCGCAATTTGTACAGTAAATTTCTATCCCTAATTCTATTTTTTTGTCTTTATCTGAAATTTTCCCTATAATCACACTCATTTTACATCTTATTTTCATATAAACAGGTCTATTCCTAAACTCATGAATATTATACTAAAAATTGCTAGTATTGATATGCTATCTGTTTGGTTTCGTGTTATACGTGTAAGATTTCTATTGGCATCTGTGATTGCCGTTTCAGTTGGACTGTCATTAAATTGGTGGCATACCTCATCATTGGATGTATTTGATTTGATCTTGACTTTTGTTGGTGTAATAGCACTACATGCAAGTGTTGATTTGCTAAATGATTTTTGGGATTTCAAACGAGGTATTGACACTAAAACAACAAGAACAAAAATGAGTGGTGGCACTGGCGTACTTCCTGAAGGATTACTCAAACCATCTTCTGTTTATCGTGCAGGAGTTGCATTTTTAATTCTGGGTAGTGTTATTGGAGGATATTTTGTAATCACTGATGGAATTACTATAGCAATCATTCTGGGATTTGCAATACTGTCTATCTATTTCTATTCTACAAAAATTGTCGACTCTGGATTGGGTGAATTTTTTGTTGCTGTAAAAGGTGCACTGATTGTTGTTGGAACTTTTTTCATTCAGTCAGGACAAATATCTTCTGAATCTGTTTTGGCAGGGATTGTTGTGGGTTCTTTGTCTTCTTTAGTGCTTTTTATCGCGTCTTTTCCTGATCATGATGCTGATAAATTAAAAGGTAGGAAAACTTTGGTAATCATAGTTGGCAAACAAAAAGGAGTAAAATTATTTTGGATTTTTCCGACAATCTCTTACTTGGCAATTATTTTTGGAGTTGTTGCCCACATGTTTCCAATTTTATCTTTGATGAGTTTTTTTGCTATTCCATTAATGATAAAGTCTGGTTTTGGTCTACAGAAAAATTATGATTCTATTGACAATCTGATCCCTCATATGTCTACGACATTATTGTTTGGAAGAATTACTGGTCTTTTGTTTATTCTTGGATTTTTAATTCCTATTTGATACTTTAGACATAAATTTAGTAACTGATTACAAAAATTATGATTTCAGGTTGTGTCAGCTCTAAAGGCACACAAAAATTTCTTGAAAATTTAGGCGTAAATCCTGTTAATTTTAGAACTTTTCAAAATCTACATCTCTCCAATATTGGTGTTGGTACATATCTTGGTGATCCAGATTCTAAAACTGATGAATTAGTTACATCTGCAGTAAAGCAATCTGTTTTATCTGGAGTCAACGTAATTGATACTGCAATAAATTATCGTTCTCAAAAAGCAGAGCGTTCTGTTGGAAAGGCAATTAACGAGTTAATTAAAGATGGTAAAATTACACGTGATCAAATTTTCCTGAGTTCAAAAAACGGCTATCTTACTAATGATGCTGATGTCGAATTAGGTTTTTGGGAGTATGTTAAACAGGAATATGCTGACAAGGGAATTCTCAAGGAAGGTGATGTGACCTCTGGTTATCATTGTATGACTGTCCCATATCTTTCAGATCAGATTGATAGAAGTCTAGATAATCTTGGAATGGAAACAATTGATTTAATGTATTTGCACAATGCAGTTGAAGGACAAATAAAAGATGTATCAAAAGAACAATTCATGAAAAATCTCGAGTCTGTCTTTGAAATGTATGAACAAAAAAGAAAAGAAGGAAAAATTAAATTTTATGGAATGGCAACTTGGGAATGTTTTCGAGTTACAAAAGAGAACCCTCAATATCTTTCACTAGAGGAAACTGTCAGTTTGGCAAAAAAAGTTGGTGGGGAGAATCATGGTTTTAGATTTATTCAATTGCCTTACAACATGAATTTTGATCAAGCACTACTTTCAAAAAATCAAACCCTTGATGATAAGCAAGTTTCAATTTTAGAGTCTGCAGTGATATTGGGAATTGGTGTTTTTACTAGTGTACCTTTCATGCAAGGTCGATTACTGCAACCTGGTGTGATGCCTGAATTCAATGATTTGAAACCCTCATTACGTGCATTACAGTTTATTCGCTCAACTCCTGGAGTTTTAGCCCCTCTTGTAGGTCAGAAATCTTCTGAACATGTATCTGAAAATCTGGAAATTCTAAAAATTGCTCCTATGTCTGAAGTTGATTTTCTTGCATTAGTAAAACAATTAACTACATAATTACTAGCCATAAAAAATTGTATAAAGATAATAAATAAGTGATATTTAGATTCAAACAGAGTTAAATTTGTCTTCAAAAATTTATGATTATGCCAAAATTTGTAATTCTGTGTTGACAATAGATCCTAAAATTCGATTTGCTGGTGTTATCAATGAACGGGGCCGTTTAGTTGCAGGTGGAATGAAAGAAAATGTCGAACCCTTGGAAAGTGAAAAAGATGATGAAATGATTTTCATGGAACTTGCATTACGTGTCAAAATGAGAAAGGAATTTGATAAACAACTTGGACCTGTAAATTTTGCAATGGCTTCCCGTGAACGTGCACTTGCAATAAGTGTGATAATTAATGATGATATTTTATATGTCGTATCAGAACCTGACACTGATTATGGTGCATTACCCAAAAAAATTCTAAAAATAGTTCAATCATAAACAGATTTCATTTCCAGTTTTGGAACATTCTGATCTTCTTAATTAATAATGTTACAAGTTGACTAGATGCAATTTGACAAGAAACTTGAGTTATGATTGTTTAGCAATGTTTGAATTGAAGAGATTTACTCCATCGTTGAGAATTTCTTTAATCAAGAAATGGATGCTTTAATCCCTTCTGGCGTTGAACATATTTTAAAAATTCTCTCTGGTGTTATACATAAAATAAAATCTTCTCTTCCCGAATTGACAGTGTGATACTATCCGTCTCGATATTTTATGATCCAATACATCATTTACAAGCGTCTATAGGTTCCCTTCTCTTAGATGAATCTATAAATAGAATTTGAAAGTGGAAATCTTGTGCCAATAGATCCTGTATGTGGAATTGAACTTGATGAGGAACTAGCATTAATTCATGATCATGGTGGAAAAAAATTCTATTTTTGCTGTAACGGATGCAGAAAAATTTTCATCAAAAAACCACGTAAATATAAAAACAATTAGATGGGGAAGGCTCCACACATCCTGCAAAATTTTGATTTTCCTACATTATGTTTACAATATGGACAAACTTCTTCTGATTCATGATCTACTGGACTCCCAAATAGTTTTTTAAAAATTTCATAATAATGCATTGATTCTCTGCTTCTAATAACGACATTGTCTGTTTTCTCAACTGTTAATTTCTTTTCAACAAATTTTTCTTCGCCGACTATTGAATCAAATAAATCTGTCAATCCTGCAGTCCCTGATCCTTCTTGCATTGGAGCTTTCTCTCTCCATGCAATTTTTTGTGGAATATATTTTTCAAAAGTTTTACGCAGAATCCATTTTCCATATCTCTTTTCATTTTCGTTTTTGACTTTGAGATTTGCTGGGATTTCTTCAGCTAACTCTATCATTTGTTTATCTAGAAAGGGTGATTCTATAGAAACTCCTAATGCCTTACCTATTTTTTGTGTAGGAAAATGCATAATAGAGCAAATTCTTTTAATTTCTCCTGTTAGTTCTTCTTCTGATTTATTTTTTAGAAAATTGTATCCTGCAAATAATTCATCAGCCCCATCCCCTGTGATGATTGATTTCTCTCCTTTTTCTTTTGCCCATTTTATTGCTAAATACATGACCACATTATTACGAATTTCAATATCGTTAAAGTTTTTTAGAATTTTGATGGTTTCTTCTACTGCTTCTAATATTTCAGACGTTTTTACACTGTAGATTGTTAGTGGCAATCCCATTTGTTTTGAAATCATTTGACAATATGTCAAATCTGTTGAAACAAAATCTTCTGCAATCACTGTGACCGTTTTTGGTTTTCTTTGTCTTAGAAAATATGCTATGATTGAACTGTCTAACCCCCCTGACAGTGAAATCAAATCTGATTTGGTTTCGTTACATGCTTTTTCCATAACTTTGTAAATTTTATCAGAAATTTTTTCCAACATCTTCCTGATATTTTTGAAATTAAAATAGATATGCCTGATAGAATGGGGCATAAATGCAAAATATCTTATTGCAAACTTTAAATTCTTTATCCGATTGTTGAGGATTAATGCTACTTCCTGCTGAAATTGAATCTAAAACTTTGATTCCTGCATTACGAGCAATTCTTGCTAAAAAGCTTGCAGAAGATCATAACATTCGAGAAGATGTAATTTCTAAAATGCTTGGAGTTACACAAGCTGCAATCAGTAATTATATTCGTGGAACACGAGGTGATCCTTCACTAATTGCAAAACTCTTAGCAGAAAAACAAGTTGCAACAATGATTGATGAGTTAAGTGACAGTCTTTCTTCTGACATGGCCTACACTCCATCTAGTCTGTCTAAATTTATTGGGCTTTGCAATTATATCAAATCGAGTTTATTAATTTGTGAGATACATCACAATTTGGAATCTAATATAGATGAACAAGTTTGTAAAGAATGTGAAAACATGCTTCTTAAAGGTCCTGGCAGTGTTTATTAATTTTTAATCAAAATAATTTCTATAGTTGAGGTCATATTTCCAATCCCTGCAGTTTCGGTGGTATCTAATTTGATTTTCTCTACTTTGGAATTCCCTTTGAGCATTTTTTCTGTAATTATGTTTGCAACTGCTACTGCATTTGGTATATTGTTTCCTTTTGATTTAAGAACCACTCTTGTTTTTTTGCCCAAAATTGTCAAGACATCAAGAGCTGCCTCCATCACAGGATAATTTCCAATTTGTATTGTGGTCTCAGACTTTTCGGTCTGCTCTTGACCACGCAGTTCAGTTGTCTCTTCCATGAGCATTATTCAATATTTAGAAATTTTATGTTCTTTTAAGTTTTATCGACCATTAATTCATTTTTCAAAGTAATCGATTGGGATGTTTTGATAATCTCCATTTGGTAATACTCTTCTGATTGTAATTGGAATTACTCTTTGTTCTAATTCTTCCATTGAAATATCTAATGATATTCGTGCCGTTTTTGGAATTGGGATGAATGGTGGTGCTCCTAAAGATAATTGTAAAGCTCTTGCTCCCATAATTCTTGCCTTTTCAAATCTTGTTAGTGTTGGTGGTCCAATTGTGATCTTGTTTTTTTCACAAGGAATTTCAACTGGTTCATGTTCTTCTATTTTTTCAACAATTTCTCTTTCTTCAATTTCTTTAATTCTTTTTTCTAGAACCTCTTGTTCTTTTTCAGTTAATGGCTCAGATAGATCTTTTCTATCTATTAATTTTCGATAAGTATCTAATGCTTTGTTTAATCCTGTGTTTTCTTCAATCTCTGAATCCATATCCTCCCCCGGTTGTGAAGCTTCAATTAATTCAGGTTCTTTGACATCAGGCAAGTAACAAATTTTTCTTAAAACGTTATATAATCTAATCATTTTAATGTACGAATTGAGTACATCGTCAGTCTCTAGAAAACAACTAATTTTAGAAATTCGTGGAAAGGCAAAAATTACATGTGATCTAAAACGCCACCTTTCTCCAAGGACTGTTGGAACTATTATGAGATCCTTGCCTTTGGAAGGACATGCTCACGTTTTAGGAAAAAGTATCTTGTATTTTGAAACAAATGTTGATTCTGGAATTGAAAGATCAAGAACTGAATTCAAAAAAGGCGATGTGGCATTTTTACCATCTACTGGAAGTGTTTGTTTTTTTCTAAATGATGCTGTGTTTGCTAAAACTATGACTCCTATTGGTAAACTAAGTGGAAATGTTGAATCACTAAAGGATGCAAAGTCTGGTGATGTATTATGTATCTATGAAGAAATTGCTTGATACAAATGGTGACCTGAATATCCTCCAACTCTTTTAACAATTCCTTTGTTTGTAGACTCTTTTAGAAATGCATTTGCTGCAGAAATTTTAACGCCTGTTTGTCTTGCAAGATCTTGCACTGTGACAACTTTGGAATTTTGAATAATTTTCAATGCTTGCTGTTCGTTTACTTTGACTGTAATCTCTGCCTTCTTTGGTCCTCCTTCTCCCTTGTCTTTCTTTTTCTTTGTTTCTTTAGACCCTGCAGACTTGTCTTTGTTTGCAGCAGTTGGTTTTTTAGCTCCACCCATGAATTAAGAAAAAAATATTCCTCTTATAAACGATGAACCATTATTTGACTTTTCATTAATAATTCGCTAAAGAATCTGAAAATTATTTTCAAGTATAAATAACATCTTTATCACATAATCTGTATGGGAATAGTATCTAAAGGTGCAAAATGCAATTTTGAAGGTTGTGATCAAGATGGTGCACGTTCTCTTAATACAAGCAAAGTTGAAAACGCTGGATTGCGTGTAAATTCAACTGGAAAAAAAACAGTTCTTTGTAAAGAGCATTATAAAGAATACAAGAAGGAATCTAAAGACGATCGTGATCTTGAACGCGCTAGGTTTGATAAATTCTAGTCCTTCTTTTTTGATTTACCTATTTTATTATCTGGATTTTTGAAATAGTCTTCGCTTAATTTATCATATAATTTGTTTAATTTTTTGTAGAGTCTTTTTGGCTTTCTTGTTTTTTGATTGCTAAGAACATATAATGCAAGAATTGGAAAAGCTATGGTGGCATCGGCATAAACTGTTATTATTCCCTCATGAGCATCTTGAACTTTTCCCCAACTTTTACCTTCTTGTAACGTGGCCCCTGACAATCCTCCTGTGTCTGGACGTGCATCTGTAATCTGAATGATATAATCTTGTCCTCCGTCGTCTCTCTTCAGAATTTGATCTAATAGTGGTCCTGTCTGCTGAGCTGTATTCTTTGGCACTCCTCCACCCAATTCCAAAATTCCTGATTTTTTTGAATCATACAGAATTGCAGCTTGTTCTATGATTTCTCGTACAAAATCTATGTTGTATATTTTACCGCGTAACCGATGCACTGCTAAATTTAATGCTAATGACGAATCCTTCATAGTTGAAATGTATACTGGGACATCATAATCGTATGCAGAAGTAATGAAACTTTTTTCTGGATATTTGGATTTTTCTTTACTGATTTTTCCCATTAAATTACAAAACTCTGCAGTTGTAAATGGTTTGTCTGGAAAATCTTCTCCGAACATTTTTTGAACTAATTCATCTTGTGCCTCTAATGTTTCATGGAATTTAATATACACATCTCTAATTCTAACGATTTCATTCTCAAAGAGTTTCATATCGTCGACATCAAAACTACCTTGTTTTATTGGCAATCCCCATGCAAAATGATCTTCATGATAGACATTGGCTCCAGTTGTAACTATCCAATCCACAAATCCTCTTTCAATGAGTGTTTTAATTATCCCTCCAAATCCTACAGGTGTCATTGCTCCTGAAACTGTAAGACAAATTGTTGCATCTTCTTTGATCATTTCTGCATAAAGTTTCGCTGCTTCCCCAAGCTGTCTTCCGTTATATCCTGAACTTGCAAAAACATTTACCAAATCTTCTATGGTCATTTTTGGATCTAGTTTGATGTGTGGAATATCTTTGCCATGAAATTTATGAGGATCCATGTCTGAAAAAACAATTTTTCAGTAAATAATACTATCGCAAGAGTCTTTTTGAAATTCCTTTAATTGTCTGCTAGTAATCATTACTTATTTAGGAACAGTATGAAATAATACAACATGAAAATTATTGACTTACATGATCCTCGGAGAGTAAACCGATTTCCTGATTCTATTGAAGTATTGTTTTCTTCTGGGAATTTTATACAAGATGATTTTAAAATCTCCCGAGTTGAATTGAGGCTCTACAATGAACGAATTGATGATAAATTAGGTGTGTTTTCATTGATCACATCTTTTGTAGAGACTGACAAAGGTTCAATTGAAATGATTTATGATGAAGGTTTTAGAGGAGAAGATTCTTTGTTGAGGGCAACACAATTTCTTACATCGAACTTGGGGCTATCTGGTTTGATTTTACGTTCAGTTATTGCACTTGAAGAAAAATTAAAATAATTTGTTTCACCATCGGCTCCCTTGACTCTCTAAAATTTTTCTCATGTCTTTTGAGATTGTCTGCAAAGTATCTTGATCATAATTTGCACCTGCAAAGTCTGCCGATGTTAAAATTGCTCCAGTAAAATTTGCATGTCTTAGATTTACTCCTCTCATGTTGGCTTTTTCCAAATCTGAATTTCTTAAATCTGTATAAAACAAATCAGCTCCGCTAATATTTGCGTTTCTTAAATCTACCCCATACAATTCTGCATCCCACAGTTTTGCATTTGAGAGATTTACTCCTCGCATGTCTGCCCCTCTAAATTTGACATGAAAAAGAATGGTTTCACTTAAATCTGATTCGCTGAGATCTGAACAACTCAAATCTGCATTATGGATATCTCGATTCTTAAGATTAACTCCGTGCATGTTGGAATCTGAAAAATCTCTTCCAACCAAATCTTCATAATCAAAATTGACTTTTGTAAGATTTCTCTTTCTAAACACATCTGATGGATTCATCCTGTGATCAATTCACATCTAACACATTTGAATTTAGATCTAATTTGTTTCTAAATTAATTCTTAATTGTATAATTCCAATTCTTGTAAAATCTTACCCATCGTGTGCTTCCACCTTCGCATTTCGTCGATTTCATGAGGTCTGTTTTTTTCTAACTCTTTTTTTTCTTTTAGTAATTCTTGATGTCTCTTTTCACTTTTTTTGATGCGCATATGGGACTATAATTCACAAATAAATTTCAATATTGCTATAATCTGTCTTTATTCATTCACAAAAATATCTGATTTGTAGATGATTGGTACTTTTGAGAATCGTATATTTATGCCCGTTTTAACATGTCTTAACATGCGTATATTGCAACTTCATTGTGACAATATCGAGTATACTCCAACAAAAAAGGAGATAAAATCTGCTGAGGATATAGTTGATCTTCAAACACAAAGATTGGAGGAACTTGTAGTAGTTTTTGTTGCAATCGAAAACGGCGATGACTCTTCAGTGGCTCAAAATGCCATATCTCAGATTAAAGCATCTATGGAAAAAATTGGATGTAAAAAATTATTGTTATATCCTTATGCTCATCTGAGTTCCAATCTTGCAAAACCTTCTACTGCTATGAATTTACTTAAAGAGATGGAGGATGGCGCATCAGAACTTGAAGTATCTCATTCCCCATTTGGTTGGACAAAGTCATATAAAATTCAGGTAAAGGGACACCCTCTTGCAGAAAGCTCTAAAGTTGTAACTAAAGATTCATCTGGTTTAAAGGATGATAATGAAATTACCTCAGATGCTCTCAAAGGTGAATCCAAAATTCGTTCCTATTGGAAAATACTTTCCACTGATGGCACAATGACAAACATTGGTGATTTTGATTTTTCAAAACATAAAAAATTAGAAGTTTTAGCAAAATATGAATCTGCAAAGATTCGTAAAGTGGATCAACCTCCCCCACATGTTGCATTGATGAAGAAAATGGGTATCGCTGATTATGAACCAGCATCTGATTCTGGCAACATGAGATTTTATCCAAATGGACGTCTAATCAAATCTTTGATAGAGAGATATGTTACTGACAGAGTCAAAGAATATGGGGGATATGAAGTTGAAACTCCTATCATGTATGATTCTGAACATCCAAGCATGGTGAGTTACTTTAATCGATTTCCGGCCAGACAATACAATATAGATTCAGAAGGAAAAAAACTCTTTTTGAGATTTGCTGCATGTTTCGGCCAATTTCTTATGGCAAATGAATATCAATTATCCTACAAAACATTACCATACAAGCTCTACGAACTTACACGATATAGTTTCAGAAGAGAACAATCTGGTGAACTAGTTGGATTAAGACGTTTAAGGGCATTTACTATGCCTGACTGTCATGCATTTTGCAAAGATATGCCTCAGGCCATAGATGAAATTAAGACTCGATTTGACCTTTCTCAAAGTGTTCTTAAAGAACTTGGAATAGATGAAACTGATTATGATATGGCAATTAGATTTACTGAGGACTTTTACAATGAAAACAAATCATCCATTGAAGAATTGGTCAAAAAACATGGACGACCTGTTCTAGTTGAAATGTGGAAAGAGAAGTTCTTTTACTTTGTATTGAAATGGGAGTTTAATTTTATTGACGGTCTTGGAAAAGCATCTGCTTTATCAACAGATCAAATTGATGTAGAAAATGGAAAAAGATATGGCATTGACTTTGTTGATGAAAACAACGTGAAACAAAATCCGATCATACTGCACAACTCCCCTAGCGGTGCAATTGAGCGAATCATATATGCATTATTAGAAAAAGCAGCTAAAGATTCCCGTGAAGGACGCAAACCACAATTCCCTCTTTGGTTATCTCCTACCCAGGTCAGAATTATCCCCATTAAAGAAGAATTTGATGAATTTGTTGAAATTCTTGCCGAAAGAATTTCTATAAACAATGTACGTGTTGACATTGATGATCGAAATGAAAGTATAGGGAAAAGAATTCGTGAAGCTGAAAAAGAATGGATTAGGTACATTCTGGTAATTGGTGAAAAAGAAGCAAATTCACAGAATCTTAACATTCGTGACAGGCAAACTGGCGATGTTCGAGAAATATCTTTTGATGATTTTATTACAGAAATAAATGAGCAAACTAGAGGAAAACCTTTCACTGGTTTGAATTTGCCAAAATATCTCTCAAAGAGACCAAATTTGATGGTGTAAAAAATGAGCTTTCTTGACTTATACATGAACAAAAATCCTCTAATTACTGCATCGGATAATGATTCTGAGCCTGTAGCTACAATCTTTGGAATTCCATTTGATGCAACACACTCTTACAAACCTGGATGCAGATTTGGCCCTGACTCTATTCGTGATTCGTTTAACAATATTGAGATATTTCATCCTGAACTAGGAATTGATTTAGAAACTGTAAATATTGAAGATTTGGGAAATACTCGCCATACTGTTGTCGCATCAGAAATGATTGATATGGTAAAAAAAATCACTACTGAACTTGTTTCAAAACAAAGACAATTGTTTATTTTAGGTGGAGAACATTCCATCACATATGGAACATACACAAGTTTTCCAAAGGAAACTGGATATGTTGTTTTTGACGCACATTATGATTTAAGAGATGAATTTGCTGACATTAAACTAAGTCATGCATCATATTTGAGAAGAATCGTGGAAGAGAGGGGCTCTGAAAATATTCTACATGTTGGCGCACGTGCTTTTGTGAAAGAAGAATTGGAATTTCTTATTGAAAACAAAATCAAAACTATTTCTGATAAAGAAATAAGGGCTGGAAAAGGACCTGTCCTGCTAAAAGATTATGTTTCGACATTTGATTCTATTTACTCTAGTTTTGATCTTGATGTTTTAGATCCTGCGTATGCTCCTGGTGTTGGAAATCCAGAAGCTGTTGGTGTTACGTCGAGAGAACTTTTTGATATGATTCATGTTTTTAAAGACACCAAAGTAACCGGGGTTGACATTGTGGAACTAAATCCATACCATGATAATGGATCAACTGCATCCCTTGCAGCAAAAATCATCTCTACTCTGATTGCCATTAATTTATCTCAAAAATAATATAAAATTTTTAAATCTGTAAATAATTGCATGTCTTTGTTCCTCTGACTAATTTTTACTCTTTTTTACCTTACTTCTTTCTGTTCACTTTATTAGATGGTATTTTGGGTGTATTTCGTGTTAAACAATCTTCGTGGTGCTCTTAAACCGACCCTTGAAAAAATAGGCAAAGGATTTGCGGCAACGGGACTGTCTGCAAATTTTTGGACTTTTGTTGGTCTTGGATTTGCACTTGTTTCTGCAGTTGTTTATGGAATGGGAATTGAATCTGGATTGATTATTGGTGGCATATTGCTACTTGTTTCAGGATTTTTTGATATGGTTGATGGTCAAGTAGCACGTGTAACAGGAAAAACATCGAAAAAAGGTGAATATCTTGATTCAATGTTTGATAAAATCGCTGAAGTTGCAATATTTTTAGGCATTTTAATTGGTGGATATGCCGAGCCATACCTTGTTTTACTTGCAATTACATTATCTTTGCTAGTTAGCTATGCAAGAGCAAAATCAGACATTATCAATATCAAACTTCAAGGTATTGGAATTGGTGAAAGGGCTGAAAGACTTTTGGTGATTGCGATAATTGGAATTATAGGTTTTATGGATTACGCAGTTATTATCGTGGTAATTATTGCTGGAATGACATTGATTCAAAGAATGATCTTCACTGCAAAAAATATCAAAGAATAATTCTTATTTTACACTCTCCGAATTCATCATATTTTTTGGAATAAACAACAATGCTAATTTACTAGATTAATAATCAAATAATATTGGCTAACTCGGAAGCTAAATCTGATAGATATGAAACGATAATGATTGAATCAAAAATCAGAGAAGGTGTTTTCCATAAAGTTATTAAAAATTTGGAAAGTGGTAAAGCCGTTTCTTGTTCTTGTAAATGTTGGAGTAAAGGAAACAAGCCATGTATTGGTATGAGAACTATTGGCTATTCCGGTTGATTCATTCTATCTAAATTTGTGCAACAAAACTTGGTTTAGTAATTATGATTTCAAAGGTTTATTTTTAAAAATAATACTAACGTAGTTTACCACGTTTTCTTCTACTGTCTGCTGATCTGATTTTAAGAATCTTAAAATGAATTGCACATGATATACAGTAGTGTTTCAGAACTGTTGGTGATGCAATGTATGCCCCCTGTGCACGTAGCTCTTTTGCTAATGTATGCTCAACCAGATTTAATCTAGATGTGACTTTTTTTGCTTTGTCTTTTGGAACCGTTTGTCCGCAGTTTGTACATTGTACGACTCCTGAGGAACCTTTTCCTCCTTTTGTACGACCTCTGCTTGCACGTTTAAGTGGCATGAACATGAGCAAATTTGCCTACTTATATTCTTGTATAACATAAGTGAACCCTACTTATATCGGTCAGGGATCTTATTTCTCCTATGGCAAAGCAGACCCAGTAGAGATCTTGAAACTATTCCTAAACGCAATAGGATCAGAAGTTACAAAAAAGGCCTACAAGTACCATCTTGATCGCTTTTTAAAATGGAATAAAATCAAATCTGGTAACTATGATAATTTGTTAAAGGCTGACGAGAAAGTCATACAAAGAAATCTAGAGGATTATCTAATTCACCTAAAAGACAAAAACGCCTCTCCAAACTACATTCCTGTAATTCTTGCTCTTGTAGAATTATTCTATTTGATGAATGAATTTAACATTAATTCAAAGAGATTGCACAAGATGTACCCAAACAAGGTAGAAGGGGGCTATGGGGCTTTCCCGTTTTGGCAAAATCATTTGACGTTCAGGGTGACAATGATTTCAGAACTGTCAAGGGCCTCATCATCCGTCCATCTGACATCTTTTTTGACCAATTCGTATGACTCTAACAAAGAGCCGTCGGCGTTAAATATTTCAACTATGTTTGTTTTTGGATGCACGATGACTTCCCTTGGGTGATGATACACTCTGATCGGATTGCCGTTGTCTATGAGAATTTTCATAAACATAATAGCACATTCATCGTATTAGTAGGATGCGCATAGATCTCAAAATCAAACCAGAGACAAGAGAGTTTAATTTGAATGCAGATAGGAAGAGGTTATGGTTGGGAAGGATTAAGAATATGGATGATGGAACGGTGAATGAGTCTATGCCGTTATCACTAAACTATTTAGAAAAAAATACTCTGTGAAATATTATTTTGATAAAGATGATTGGTATGTTTCAAGATCTTTTACAACCAAAGGAATTGATTCTTTCAATTCATTCATCGATTCTTCAAATTTTCAAGAAGCATGAAATTCTTGACTCTGTTCCGTTTTCATATTACAGAGCGTTAAAAAGGAAAAAAACAGATTTGATAAAATTGGGACTTTTTGAAAATGAAAAAAAACGTCTCAATAAAATGGGTGAAAAAAACATACTTCCAGGACGTGAAAAATACAAGATTCAAATAATTGATTTAATTAATTCTGAAAAATCAAAGAGAAAAAAGAAAACAATACGGGGAAATTGATTTGTTCACTCATCTAGAACCTCCCCTTCCGCCACTAAATTTAAAAACTAAAACCATGGATGGCAGGCGTTATTATTCTATAAATGGATCCTTCTACCCTTCAGTTACATCTGTTTTGTCTATTTTAAGCAGAGACGGAATCATGGCTTGGAGAAATTCTGTGGGATACGAGGTGGCCAATTTTGAGGCTAGAAGAGCAGCAAACAGAGGAACCCATTTTCATAAAATTTGCGAAGATTATCTTTTTAACAGAAATATTTCAAAACATAGAAAAAAAGTTCTTCCTTTCGGCTTATTTTCATTAGTGAAAAATGAAATAGATAGAATTGACAATATTCGAATTTTAGAAAAAACTTTGTTTAGTCATGACCTGAAATTAGCTGGTAGAGTAGACTGTATAGCAGAATTTGATAATCAATTATCTGTGATAGATTTTAAGAGTGCTAATAAGGAAAAATCTCAAGAGATACTTGAAAACCATTTTTTGCAAGAGACTGCTTACGCAATTATGTGGGAGGAGCACACATCGCAATCCATAGAACAAATTGTAACAATTGTTGCATGTGAAGATGGAGAAACTCAGATTGCTATTGAAAAACCTCGATTTTTTAAAAGTAAACTGAATGACACAATAACCAAATTTTATCAAATGAATAATAATTTAATTAAATAAAAAAATGTATCATATTAAATAAAAAATATTTTTTATCATTTAATGACAAAATGAAATTATTCTTTGTTCTTTTTTGCTAAAAAATCCATAAACAATTCTCCTTCATACTCTACATACTCATCTATGACTTTAGTTTTGATATCTGTAAAAAACTGATTGTATACAGTTTCACGTTCATGCTTTAAAGGAGGTGAACAAAAACACATCTCTGACCATTGAATTACATTTGATTTGGTTATCTTGGCACGTTTCATTGAATTAATTATTTCTTGTCCATCTGGCTTTTGGTTCTGAATTGTTTCATCAGTCAGTTTTTGATAAAATTCTTTCATTTTTCCTTCAATGCACCTAGCTTTGACTGAATAAATTGCCACGAATTTGTGTTGTGTTGGATATTATTATTTTTAATTGATATTACCAATTTAGTGCAAAATCTCGCAAAAGAAAACTAAATCTTATTTTAGATACTATCTTTTGGAGATATATTACAAACATGATGTTTCATTACTGTTGAAAATATTTCACCATTCTTTTGTTGTAGATGTACCTATTGACAAGGTATGGGATTTCTATACAGATTTACATCATTTAGAAATAATTACTCCTAAAAGATTGGATTTTAAGATAATTGAATCAAGCAGTAATAAGATAACACTAGGGCAAACTGCTTATTTTTCAAGCAAGATACTGACCAGAATGACCTGGAAAACCAAGATTACAGCCTGCAAGCCATACACGTATGTCGATGAAATGAACAATGCATTATTCAAACGCTGGAGGCATACACATGTCTTTCATAAAATAAATGAAAATCAGACCAAGGTAACAGATGAGGTTGAATTTGAACTGCAGTATGGGCTTATTGGAAAAATGTTTGAATGGTATGCTCTGGATAAACTCAAAAAAATCTTTGCACATAGACAGCAAGCAACTATTGAATATTTGAGTAATCCTTAAACTAAATTATTTTTAGATCAAATACTTTACAAGAAACATTGGATTTCTACTCACAAATGGGGGGATTTCTATTTTTACTGACAGTCGATAAACTCGTTAACCCCTGATAATTAATTACCTAGGATTTTCTTAAGCTGTATTCTTGTATAATTTGATCAATTTTCCTTGTTTTGTGCCTGTATTTTTGGAAAAAATCCTACACGTTTTAATCTTAGATCGAATTATTTCCGTTGGTATCTTATGCGTGGGCTGTGTCATGTTTGCTTTAGATCTGGAGTTGAATTGGAGATCCTCAAAGGTCAGATTCTTTGTCGAGAATGCAAATCCAAAATCAATACAAAAAACTAAATCCTCACTAGTAAAATCAAGAGAAATGAAATTAGCCGTTATATCTCACTGTGCAATTGACACTATTACTCTCAATGGGAATAATTTTGAACAAATTGGTGGTGCATCTTGTTATTGTGGAATAACTGCAAGACAATTCAAATTTGATGTCGATTTATTTACAAAATTCGGTCCTGATTTTCCTAAACAATATCTATCTGAACATGACATCAATTTCCCAAATTCTGAATCTGTAAAAAATACTACAAAATTTGCTATTTCTATTAATGGCTCTGATAGAACACTCAGACTAGAAAATGAATGTGAACAAATAGACTATTCTTCTTCTAATGCAGACGGTCATATTGCCAGTCCAATATATCATGAGATCTCTGATGAAACATTAAAAAAAATAAAACATGATTCAAATTTTCTTTTTGTTGATCCTCAAGGATTTCTGAGAAGAAAGGACTCTTCAAATAATATTTTTTTAGAAAAAACTAATCTTGATTTATCTGATGTTAATGCAATCAAAGTTAATCCGGAAGAATCTGCACAACTTGTCAATGGAACTTCTGATGAAATGATGTTGGCTTTGCAAAAAAAAGGAATTCAATATGTTATTTTGACAAACAAAACAGATGTGTCAATGTTAGTTAAAGATAAAATTTACTCTATTACGTTGCCAAATAGGCAAATTAATGACACTACTGGAATTGGAGATATTTTCTGCGCTTCTTTTACTTGTGCCATGATAAAGGAGAAAGACTTTTTGTGGGCTCTATGTTTTGCTGGTGGGGCTGCTCAAGCTGCATTGGAATCTAAAAATATTGGCTTACAAAAAATCCCCAAAAAAGGTGCTATTGAAAATAATGCCTCATATTTTTACAATCTAGTAAAATTTCGAGATTTGTGATGCATTATTCTTTTATTGAAGCAAATTGACTGTTTCTTCTATGCAAATAGGTATCTATGGAACTGGAAGTACTATAAATGCTGCAAAAATTGTAAAAAAAATTCTAGATGATTCAGATATTGACTCTTTTCCAATATCAAAATCAAAAAACAAGCAAACTAATTGTATTATTGTTCTTGGTGGTGATAAGGGGGTTCGTAACTATTTTCACAGGACCTTTGATTCTACTTTGCCTATTCTTGGTATTAGTGAAGGCGAATCAAGTGGATTTTTGGCACAAATTGATCTTAAAGAATTTTCATCTTATGTCAATGTGTTAAAAAAACAAAAGTACACTGTTGAAGAAGTTCCAAGACTAGGAGTAAAAATTGATGGAAAAAATGTTTATCCCGTACTAAACGATGTCGCTGTGTTTTCATCTAAAAGTGCAATGCTCATGGAGCACACTTTACGTGTCAATGGTGAAGAAGTATGGCACGATAACAGTGATGGAATTATTGTATCTACTCCAATTGGCTCTTCTGCTTATTCCATGTCTGCTGGTGGCCCAGTATTGTTTCAAGATTCTGCTGTCTTTGAAATAATTTCTGTCAATTCTCTAGATGTGACAAGAAGACCAATCATTGTATCAAATGACAGCTCAATTGAGATTGATGATATTTCAGCAAGATTGCATTGTGAGGTAGTTTTAGATGGATTGGACAGATACAAGGTTAACAAGACGGTAGAGTGTTCTCAGTTTTTCCCTCCTGCAAAAATAATCCGTCTCAAAAAACATTCTACTGCAATTTCTGCACTTGCAAAAAAGGTTCACTTGGCTGAGGAGTTACTTAGCATGCCACCAAGCTCTAAACTTTTACTTAAAACTCTAGAATACGAAGGTGCACTAACTCAAAAGGACTTGGCAAACAAGACATTGCTACCTGATAGAACTGTACGATTGGCATTGAGTCACTTACTCAAAAAAGGGTATGTCAAAAAGAAAATCTCGATTCGAGATGCAAGACAGAAAATTTATGAGATATCTAAAATAGAATAGTTTCAGGTTGACTTTAGATCACTTCTCAGATGCAGATTTGATAAACGCTGCAAATGATTCTTCAGGAAATCCCGGTCTACTGTTAAACTCTGGATGGAATTGAACTCCTAAGTAGAATTTATGCCTTGGAATCTCAAGTATTTCCATTCTTTTTCCTCCATCACTATCTGCCGAAAATATTAATCCGTTTTTCTCAAATTCTGGAATATAGTCTTGATTTATCTCATATCTGTGTCTGTGACGCTTACTGATAATTGAGGCATTGTATATTTTCTTAGCGTTTGTATTTTCCTTAATCATTACATCATTTGCTCCTAATCTCAATGATCCTCCCATATCTGAAACATCTTTTTGTTCTGGTAGTAAATCAACAATTGGGTTTTTTGTATCTGCTTTGATTTCTGTCGAGTTTGCATCCTCTAATTTCATTACATTTCTTCCAAATGCTATTGCTGCTAATTGAAATCCAAAACAAATTCCTAGATATGGTATGTTCTTCTCTCGTGCATAATTTGCAGTTTGAATAATCCCTTCAGATCCTCTGGTGCCGAATCCTCCTGGAACTAAAATCCCATCATAGTTTGATAATATGCTATAATCTGTTATTGACTCAGAGTCTATCCAATCAATATCTATTGATTTGCCAATTGCTGCCCCTGCATGTTTCAGTGCATGATTTACACTTACGTAACTATCTGTTAATGTAACATATTTGCCTATCATTGCTATTTTGACTTTATCGCTTTCATGATTTACCATGGTTTGGGCAATTTTATTCCATCTGTCCCAATTGGATGATGCATTAACCATTCCAACCTTTCCAAATTTTGTAAATATTGAATCCATTATCCCTTGGTCGTACAACATCTGCGGAACTTCAAAAATTGATTTTGCATCATGACATGATAGAACATCTCTTGTTGTGACATTTGTAAACATTGCAATCTTTTTCTTTGTCTTCTCTTCTAATGGCAATGTACATCTGACTGCCAAAAAATCGGGCTGAATACCTATTCTTCTAAGTTCTTGAACGCTGTGTTGAGTTGGTTTTGTTTTTTGTTCTCCTACTACATCTAAAGATGGTGCTAATGTCACATGTACAAAAATCACATTTTCTGATCCCTTTTCAACTCTCATTTGTCTTAATGCTTCTAAAAATGGCAGTGATTCAATATCACCTACAGTTCCACCACATTCTACTATCAAAAAGTCTAGTTTTTCATATTCTGCAATTTTTGTAATTCTATTTTTAATTTCATCTGTAATATGGGGGATGATTTGGACACATGCTCCTAGATATTCTCCTTTTCGTTCTGCTTCTATGACTGATGAATAAACTTGGGCTGTCGTAATATTGTGGCTTTTAGGAATGTTTTGGTTTAGGAATCTTTCATAGTTTCCAATATCCATATCACATTCTCCTCCGTCGTCTGTGACGAAGACTTCTCCATGGGCAACAGGATTCATTGTTCCTGCATCGTAATTCAGATATGGATCTATTTTGATACAGGATACTTTTTGATCCGCTAATTGTAATAATTTTGCAATTGAAGAAGTTGTTACGCCTTTACCAAGGCCAGACATCACACCACCTGTGACAAAAATAAACTTCGTCTGCACATTAATGAAACGAGTATCTGGTTTTTGTATGTTTTGTCGATCTTTACACTTGTAAATTTATTTCTCAGTTTCTAAATGATTTTTAGAGATCTCTGACATTGCTCTTTTATTTTTCTACGTGTAGTGTTTCATGAGAACTTCTAGTTAGGCGGTCATAACTGAAATCAAGTTCCCCTCCATGAAAGTTAGTATACTTGACCGCCAACTTTAACGGATATTTCCATTAAAGAATAGTTTGTTTTTTGAGACTTTTTGTAAATGTTGCAACTTTAGATTCAAGTTGATTTTGAGGTGTTTTCTCTATTAGTTTCAAATATGCACTTCCAACTATTACTGCGTCAGCTCCTGCTCTGATGTATTTTTTTACATCGTCTGGAGTTGAAATTCCAAATCCTACGCCTATTGGAATTTTACCTTTGGTCTGTTTTTTAACTTGTTTGATTGCATCTATTGTGTATTTTTTAATTCCTGTTTTTACTCCTGTAGTACCAAATACTGCAACAAGATACAAAAATCCTGTCGATGCCTTTGATATTTTCTGAATTCTGGTATTGCTGGTATTTGGTGATATTAGAAATATTGTATCTGCATTGTTCTTTGCTGCCTGCAAGTATTCTTTTGATTCTTCTACAGACATGTCTGGAAGTATAAATCCATCAATGCCTGCTTTTTTTGCTTCTGCAATAAATTCTGAATATCCTCTATGATATAGAATATTGGTATATGTCATTAGAACAAGTGGAGTGTCTGTTTCTTTTCTTATTTTTTTTACAAGGGTGAAAAAATTTGCAATCTTTGTTCCTTTTTCTAGTGATACTGTGCTTGCATTTTGAATTACAGGACCATCAGCTAGTGGATCTGAAAATGGAAATCCTAATTCTATAATGTCTATACCTCCTTTGATTAATCCTTTAACCGTAGACATGGTTGATTTTTCATTTGGAAATCCTGCCATGATATATGAAATTAGGGCCTTTTGGTTCTTTGCCTCCAGTTCTGCAAATTTTTCTTTAATTCTTGACATGTTTACTCAAATAATTTTGTACTTCTTCAATGTCTTTGTCTCCTCTCCCTGAAAGAGTAACTACTATTGACTCTGATTTTTTACTTTTTTTTGCAACTTTCATAGCTTCTGCAATTGCATGCGATGATTCCAAAGCCGGAATAATTCCTTCGGTTCTAGTCAATGTAAGAAATGCTTCAATGACTTCTGAATCTGTAGCTGAATGGTATTTTACTCGTTTATTGTCTTTATAGTATGAGTGCTCTGGGCCAACTCCTGGGTAGTCTAACCCTGCTGAAATACTGTGTGTTTCTGTAACTTGACCTTCTTTGTCTTGCAACAAATATGTCATCATTCCATGTAGCACTCCTTTGCTTCCTGCTGACAATGTTGCTGAATGCATTTTTGATTTTAATCCGTGACCTGCAGCTTCTACTCCGATAATCTCTGAATTTGTATCAACTAATGGATAAAAGGTACCGATTGCATTAGAGCCTCCCCCAACACATGCAATTACAGTATCTGGTGTTTTATTGTTAATTTTTTTCATCTGTGATTTTATTTCTTTTCCAATAACACTTTGAAAGTCTCTGACCATTACAGGATATGGATGTGGTCCCACTGCAGATCCTAGCAGATAGTATGTATTTTCCACGTTTGTAATCCAATCTCGAATTGCTTCATTGATTGCATCTTTGAGAGTTTTAGAGCCTGCTTTTACAGGATGTACTTCACAACCTAGCATATTCATTCGAAATACGTTTTGTTTTTGTCTAATCGTGTCTCTATATCCCATGTATACTTCTGCCTTCATTCCTAATGCTGCACATGCCATTGCTGTCGCTACTCCGTGTTGACCTGCTCCTGTTTCTGCAATGATTCTTTTTTTATTCATTTTTTTTGCTAAAAGTGCTTGTCCCAATGTATTGTTGATTTTATGAGCTCCCCCATGAAGCAAGTCTTCTCGTTTGAGATAGATTTTAGCACCTCCTATTTTTTCAGATAGGTTCTTTGCATAGTATAACGGTGTGGGTCTTCCTGCATAGACTTTGAGATAATAATCTAATTCTTTTTTGAATTTTTTATCATTTTTGAATTTAAGATAATTTTCTTCCAACTCTTCTATTGCAGGTACTAGTGTTTCTGGAATGTATTTTCCACCAAATTCTCCAAATCTGCCGTTTTTAGGATATTTCAATATGCATTCACCAATTTTCTTACTTGTTCTTCAATGTTGTCACTTTTCATAATGCTTGAGCCTATTAGAAATGCATCTGCTCCGCACTTTTTTAGATATTGTATGTCTTCAGGTGTATTAATTCCGCTTTCTGATAATATTGGCCTTGTTTTCTCTTCTCCTGAAAGAATGTTTTCTGTAGTTTTCAGATCAATCTCTAATGTGTCTAGATTTCTGTTGTTAATTCCGATTAAATCTGCTTTCGTGTTTAATGCATTCTTGAGTTCTTGTTTTGTATGTACTTCTAACAAAATTTTCAATCCTTGTTTATGTCCATAGTCTATAAACTCATCAATTTCTGAGAGAAATTTTTGATCATATAGTGATTGAATGACTAGCATGAAATCTGCTCCTATTTTCTTTGCTGCATCGATTTGGATTTTGTCAATCATAATGTCCTTCATGAGCATTGGAACTTTTACTGTTTCCCTTACTTTCATGAAATATTCTGGTGAGCCATGAAAAAGATGTGGCTGAGTCAAAACTGACAAGGCCTTTGAGCCTCCTGCAATCATTTGATTTGCTATGCTGACAGGATCAGTTAATGTTCTGATTTTTCCTAAAGATGGAGATGCAAATTTCACTTCTGTTAGTAATGTTGCATGAGTATTTGTCTTAATAATCTGAATAAAATCTTGATCTGATTTTTCTAAATTTGCATTAATATCATATACTCCATCATCAATTGCCATTTGAGAATTGTTTACAAGTTTTCGTAGAATATTTTCAGCCATTGGTTATCTCCTTTAGTTTTGCAATGTCTCCTGTATCTTGAACAAATTTTTCCAATAATGAAAATGCTTTTCCATTTTTTATTGTGTTTAGTGCTAATTCTACACCTTCTTCAAAATTTTTGGCAATGTTTGCAACAATTAATCCTCCGGCTGCATTTAATGCGGTGGTTTCAATCATGGATTGATTTGCAGTATTGTTTAACACTCCTACAAATGATTTCACAGCTTCTTCTTTTGTTTTAATTTGTATGTCTTGAAGTGACGATTTGTGTAATCCTAACACTTCTGGATCTATTGCATTCATTAACACTTTGTCATTTTTTAATATGCATACACGATTTGTTGCACTGGTAGAAAATTCATCCATTCCATCATCTGATCTTACTGTCATGATATTTTCTGCGCCTTTTCTTTTTAGAATCAATGGCAGTCTGTCCAAATATTCTATAGAGAATACTCCGACTAGCTGATTCTTTACCCCTGCGGGGTTTGATAACGGTCCTAGCAAATTAAATGCAGTTCTCTTACCTAGTTGTTTTCTGGCTACAGATACATGTCTCATTGCAGGATGAAATTTTTGAGCAAACATAAAACAAATGTTGTGTTTTTCTAAAATATCTGCAATTTTTGGAGGTTCTAAATTCAAATCATAGCCAAAATATTCAAAAATATCTGCACTTCCAGAAACTCCTGAACTTGAACGGTTACCGTGTTTGGCAACAATTCCTCCCACTGCTGCTACTACAAATGATGCTGTAGTTGAGATGTTGAATGTTTGGAGTTTGTCTCCTCCAGTTCCGCACATATCTATGACTGTCCCTTGATTTTTAGGCTCAATTTTGAGTGAAAATTCTTGCATTTTATCAAGCATTCCTAATAGCTCATCATCTGTTTCTCCTTTTTCTGAGAGACTGGATAGAAAATCTGCATTTTGAATATCGTTTGTTTTTCCTGACAGAACCTCTATCATCACTTGATTCATTTCATCATATGTTAGATCTGTTTTTTCTTGTAATTTTGTAATAAGATCTGAAATCAATTTTTTCTCTCCTTTACTTGTTTGATAAAATTATTTAGAATTTTTTTACCATCTTCTGTCATTATCGACTCTGGATGAAATTGCACTCCTTGAATCAAGAACTCTTTATGTTGAACCGCCATGACTTCTCCATCATCTGAAGCAGTTGCTGTTATTTCTAAACTGTCTGGAATTACGGTTTTGTCTCCAACTAAACTATGGTATCTGGTTGCTCTAAATGGATTTTTTACACCTGTAAATAATTTTGAATTTGTATGATCTACAGGACTGGTCTTTCCGTGTCTTACACATCCTGCGTTAGTTACTTTGCCTCCAAATGCATCTATGATTCCTTGATGTCCAAGACAAACTCCTAAAATTGGAGTTTTTTCTCCCATGTTTTTGATTACATCTGAACATACTCCAAAGTATTTTTTATCTTCAGGAGTGCCTGGACCTGGAGATATAATTATTGCATCATACTTTCTTTCTTTAATCTCTGATAATGTAATTTTGTCATTACGTATTACATCACATTCTACTCCCAGTTCTCCTAAATATTGAGCAATGTTGTAAACAAATGAATCATAGTTATCTATAATCAAAAATTTCAACTAGATGCCTCCTTTAATGCCTGAAGCATAGCTCCTGCCTTGTGCTCTGTTTCTTTGAATTCATTTTCTGCAACTGAATCTGAAACTATGCCTGCCCCTGATTGAATAAATCCCTTGTTGTTCTCAATGAATATACTTCTGATTGCAATTGCAAAATCACAGCATCCGTTGTAAGAAAAATAACCCACTGCACCTGCATATGGTCCTCTGGCTTCTGTTTCTAATTCTTCAATGATTTCCATGGCTCTAACCTTTGGCGCACCTGATACGGTTCCTGCTGGAAATACTGCTTGAAACGCATCAAACATATCGTTTTCAGGTGCTAAATTACCTACAACATGACTAACAATATGTTGTACATGACTGAATCTTTTAATCTCCATTAGTGATTCTGGATGAACGGTTCCATATTTGCATACTCGGCCTATATCATTTCTTCCTAAATCTACTAGCATTGTGTGCTCCGCTAATTCCTTTTCATCATTGATTAGTTCTTCTGCTAATGTCTTGTTTTTTTCTTCATCATCTGTAATTTTTCTGGTTCCTGCAATTGGAAATGTTTCTACTTTGTCATCTGTAATTCTTACTAGCATTTCTGGTGATGCTCCTATGATTGTTTTTGTTCCTTGTTTTAGATGATACATGTATGGGGATGGATTTAATTTTCTTAATGTCTTGTATAATGTTAAATCATCCCCATCCATGTCAAATGCAAATTTTCTAGATAACACAACTTGGAAAATATCTCCGTCATGAATGTATTTTTTTGCCTTGTTTACTATTTCAGAATATTTTTTTTCACCCATGTTCGGTGTTACTTCACTTGAATGAAATTCTCCAAAAGAACCTTCACCTATCACTAATTTATCAAATCTGTTTTCGTCATGATAAAAGTAGAATAATTTTTCATGTATTTTATCATACATTATTCCATCATCATAAATTCCAAATTCCATTAATGGTTGAGGAGAATTGTGAGTATCTGAAATATTTTCAACTAGTCTTATTGCATCATAGTTTACTACTCCTACTGCACCTCCTAGATATCTATAACTTTGATCATTTGATTTTCCTAATAATTTTTTTAATTCTATAAATGGCTCTGTCGTTTGAATGGTTTTAGTTTCATTATTTTCAATAATTTCTACTTTATCTGAATATCCTTTGAGAATTATTTTAGGATCAAAACCCATCACTGAAGTTTCAGCTAGAACTTCGGGACCTGTAAGAGATTCAAAGAGAAATGAGTGTGAATAGTTTCTTGAAATTTTATTATAAATTTGAAATTGATTTCCAGATAAATCTAGAGGTATTACTTTTGCTTGAGTCTTTCCAAAGGTGTCCACCCATAAACAAAATTCTGGTGGTTTATTATTTAAAGTGATGAGGTGATTCTGATCTGTTTGTTTTTGTGTGAAATTATTGATTTCTCAGGCTTCCGCATGTTACGGTATAGTACGGTACCTTTATAGTCTAGCTGATCGTATAATAATCATGCATAACATGCAGATTCTCAAAACTCGAAAAATATCCACTTCAGTCAGTAAAGTTGAGTGCTATGTTTGTGGAAAGGGTTTACAGGATGGGCATTCTATAATTGCAAAAACATTGCCTAATGGTATTGTTTTATTCTGTGATCTACATTATTCATTACAGTGAATGTGTCATATCTAAATGAGACAAATGTTCAATTATGAAATTTCGTTAATATGATACATGGTGTTAGTTGGTTCAGAAACTATTAATGGTGAAATCAATGAAATTTCAGATTCAATAAAATCAGTTCTAAAAAAATTTGGATTGACTGAAAATGAACTTAAGGTATATCGTCATCTGATAAGAAATGGCCCTCAACATGCAAATGAAATCGGAAAAAAATTAAAAATTTACAGAACAGAAACTTATCGTCTATTGAATTCATTACAACAAAAAGGCATGGTGAATATGATCTTTGATAAACCTACAAAGTTTGTAAGAATAGATTATGTTAAGGCACTAGATCATATCATTAACACACAGATTAACACACTAAACGAACTTGTAAGAAATTCTTTGTTACAAAACCTTTAAACTTTTTGAAAAGACATAAGAAATTCTTTTGCTCCTTTCTTTGATAGTTCCTTATTTTTGGTTTGACAATAACCTGTAGTAAATGTACATTTGGGACATCCTCCCCAATCATCATCCTGATTTTTTTCTGTTGAACAATCACAATCATTTATCAAAGAGAAAGATGTATTGAGAACTTTTTCAAATTCGTCAAAAACAATTTTACTGCATCCATTAAATCCATCTGACGAATTGTCGTACAAGTAGATTATCCCTTTGTCATAGTATGAATCAATGTCGCTAGATTCTGATTTTGTTAGGATTTTGCTTGCGTTTACTAGTACGTGAGCAATCGTATGTACTCTGGAATCATTGGCAATTGGACTCTTGGAATTTGGGATTGATTTTGATAGGAATTCTGAAGGTATGGTTATGCTTACTGCTGAGTGTTTTGATTTCCAGTGGAAATTTCTCCAGCCCGATATGCTACTTCCATTATGCATTGTGAATTTGTCTGCTGATTCATTATAGTTTCCTTTCATATATCCCGTAATTGTTCTGTCTAGAGAAATTATTCCATATCTTAAAGATATTTTTTTATTCTTTACTGTGATATCTCTATGCTTTGCCTTGCCTTCGGAGGTCTGAATGATGTTTGTTTTGACAATGGGCATTGTCCTCTTGCCTTTTTCGTTTGTTCTTACAAGGTATGCTCTTGCCCCGTTTTGAGATTTAATTAGAGAATTTACTTCATAATTTTGCTTGTTAAAGTGATAAATTGCCTTTTGGTGTAGTTGATAATATCCTACAGGAACTCCTCTGGTGCCTATTTTTCTAGAATTATAATAAATGCTAATTTCTCCTGATGTCCCACGTAAGTTAATGCTATTTGCAAAATCAAAAAATTGGGATTTATCTGATTCTGTGGCAGATATTTCTTCTATCTCTGCTGACTCTATATGCTTCTCAGAGATGATGGGGTTTTTCTTGTTGATTGGTATGATATGATCTTGTTTTAGATATTCATCAATATGGCGTGCAAAATAATGACATGCTGCATCATCAGGATCAAATACACATATGGCATATGATTTCTGACCCATACGTCCTGCTCTTCCAATTCTTTGAATAAATGAATCAAATTCATTTTTGAATGCAGATATTACCACATCTACATGTCCTATGTCAATTCCCAATTCTAATGTTGGTGTACATGAAAGAACATCAAGTTCACCTGCCTTCATTTGAGATTCGTATAATTTTCTATCTCTCTGATCTAGCCCTCCTCTGTGAATTTGAATTCTTATTCCATCATTTGCATTTTCAACATTTGATGCAAGAAATTCAGCATCATTATGAGAATTGCTAAAAACTAACTGGGTTGATTTGTTTTTGTAACATATGGATGATAACATCTCCATTGTTGTCCTCTGTTTGAATTTTCTAGGCATTATGAAAAACATGTGCATATTTTGTTTTCTTCTAAATTCACTTTTGATATATGAAAATGAACTTTCAGGTAAATCAAACATGTTTGAAAAAAATTCTTTTGAATTATCTAATGTCGCTGATGACCCTATGAATTGAACTTTGCCCATGTATCGCTTCATTCTTTTTAGAACGTGATATACGTTTGATCCATGAAAACTTGTATAGGAGTGGGCCTCATCCATTACTATGATTTTTGCATTCTTGAATAATTCATTCCATTTCTTATCTTGTAAAATTAGGTGATAATTGATAAAATCAAAATTTGTTGCAATGATTAATGATTTTTCATTTGCATCTGAGATTATCCTGTCTTTGTATTCTGTACTCTGACCTCCATGAATGGAGTATATTCCCACTCTGTTGTCTAGTTTGCATTTTCGAATTAAATTTGATATTTTTGATACTTGATCATCAATTAGTGCATTTAGTGGGTATACTAGCAAAGTGAAAACTCCTGGTGTTGGATCTTCTGAAATTTTTTGAAGAATCGGTATGGCAAATGCTTCTGTCTTTCCTGATCCTGTAGGAGCTGAAATTATTGAATTATTTCCTTTGAGAATTTTCCTGATGGATTCTTCCTGAAACGGCAAAAGTCCTGTGAATCCATATTTTTCTAATCCTTTGATGATATTTTCTGATAGTATATCCTTTAAGGACTCAATTGGAATTTTATCTGCTTCTGGTGCAATCAATCTTTCGTAATGAATAAGCGCAAGAGACTCTTCTTTGTGACCTTGAACTATTTCTCTTATGATGTAGTCATTGTCGATTAGTGATTTTGGAATCTTATTTATGTCAAAAAGAATACTTTGTGGTATTGGAATTTTTGTGACTGGTTCTTTTTTCTCTGGTCTTACATATTTTTTAATTTCGTCTGGAAAATATTCTCCTGATTCTGATGGACCTTCACATCTATGTGGCTCATCTGTTCTTGAATCAATTGGAATGAACTTTCCGCTGTCTGACTTGAATCCTTCATCCCAATAAATTTCCGCACCACATCCTTTGGAGCATTGTTTTGTTCTGCCAGAGTAATTTACTCCATATGTTGGAGTTTTGATCTGAATTTTTTCTGGATTGCATTTTGGGCATACCCATGGACCTCCAACATCTTCGTAACTCTGCACCAATCTGGCATCGCAATTTTGACAAAATTTCATGAATGAAATCTTTAACTCATTTACCATTAATGAACATATGATATTCTATGATTACCAATGAGATCTTTTCAAACATACTTAAGACTCTGTATTGTGTATGTATCATATGGGATGGAAAAAAACACTGAGTAAATTTTGTGTAATGAAAAAGGTTAGAGACAAGGCTAATGAGCCTGATGACCAAGAAGAATCTTGAATTTTTATTAAAAATTATTAATAAAATCTACAAAGTTTTGTTATGCCGTTAGATAAAATGACAAACCCTGAGGAGTTTGTATTAACACATGATTCTACTGTTTTGCATACTAAAGGCAAGCCTGTTGCTTGCATAATTGATAAAAATCTTGACAATGAGTCAAGATATGCATCTCTTCCAAACGATCCTAGTCTTAAGGCTAGCTTGATGGGTTTTTTGAACAAACATGATGATTTGGGATTGTTAATGGGATTCAAACTAAAAATACAAACTAATACTGATTTTTTTGAGTATACTGTTTATCCAAATGATGAATTCATAGATTGTGTAATTTTCGATGAATCTATTTTCATTATCAATGAGAAAATGGAAAATCTCTTTAGTTTGAGAAGAATAGTTACTGATCAATTTGTTAAAACTAGATCTGAATTTGAAAAATTTAAACAAATGATGAAATGATCTGTATTTTTCCAAATGATTCAATAACTGCTAATCTCTGAAATTTTTATTGGTAAATTTTGCACAAATGCTAAAGATTAGGGAGCCTGTGCTTTTGGACAGAGAAGATGGACATTGGTATCAAACAAAATTCGATAAAATTTATCCTTCAATTAGTACGATTTTGTCTGCTACTGCACCTGAACATAAAAAAAATGGATTAGCGATTTGGAAAGAAAATGAGCCTGCCCATGAATACATAACCAAACAAGCTCAGGATGTTGGCACACAATCCCATAAAATTATTGAAGATTATTTGAGCAATAATTTATCTTTAGAAGAATTTGATTTGCTGCCTATTGCTCATTTTGATAATCTCAAACCTTTTTTGGAGAACATCTCTGATGTAACCTGTATAGAACAAAGAATGTATTCAGACAAATTACGGGTGGCAGGAACTAGTGATTTAATTGCTGAATACAATGGAGAACTTTCAATTATTGATTATAAAACAAAAAGAAAGCCTCAGGTTGATGAATACATGTATGAATATTATTTACAAACTACATGTTATGCTCAGATGTTTGAGGAAGTAACAGGCCGTAAAATCAACCAAGTTGTGATTCTAGTCAGCAGTGAGAAGAATACTAGACAAGAATTTATCAAATCGTGTGATGATTATGTTCAACCAATGCTAGAGCGTGTAGAGAAATATTATTTGAATAGTTTGCAATAACTTAGGCTAATTTATCGAGTTTTTTGTCTAACGCCTGTACCTGCTTTGTCAAGTCTTTGAATGTCATCTATCCTTTCTGGTTTTTCATTGAGAGTTCTTATTTTTCCGTTTGACCAATCAAGCATGGCCTCGAGAATCTCTGTTGCTTGCCTTGATCTGCCTGCCAAATCTTTGATATTCAATATATTTTTCATTTTCGCATTATCTGGATGAATTATCATTTCCCCGGATTTGAAGATTCTATACTGTTGCTGGGTGACTGCATCACTAAAATTTAACAAAAATAATCCATGTATGGCGTTTTCCATTTTTTCAGAATAATTCATTTTTTACAGATTTTTTTATCATTTGTTCTAATGTAGTGTTTTTATTAAAACCATCTTCAAGTTTTAATGGGTTTATTATTATTTTCAGAAATTTCTTTATTGCGTCTAAATGTAAGTTGATATAAGATGATTCAGAAAAAGTCAAAAAAGATTAATCTCGTCTTGTTTAGTTTGAAATAAATCTAGTTTAGAAATTAATTCACTAATTGAATGTGAAAATGCTTTTTTGATTTGCATAAAATTTCTAAAAAATTCTTCATCGTGATATTCTTTGTTAAATCGAATTAGTCCTTTTGACTCTGTATCGTTTAAAATCAACCGCGTTGCTTTGTAATTTGGATCAAAACTCATTATTTTTTTGAATTTTCTGTAAACTTAAGCATATTGCTTGATTTTGATTATTAGATTATAAAAAAATGAATTGATCCCGAGCTGTTACTTTGTAGAAATTAAAAGGAGATGATTATCTCTTAGGTTTCTTATTTCAATAATATGAAAACTCAAAAAGAAATACAATTGCTGAAAATGGAATTGATGAATACATTGAAATCTGCAGATAATGGATACTATGGATTATCCCTTGAAAATTTAGTTCAAAATAATTAATAAAATTGCATTCTTCAAAAATATTTATCAATTAACGCCTTTTCTTCTTACTCTTTTTTCATTTGAAAGAGGAGTGGTTTTTTCAAATTCTTCTTGTTTCCTTCTTACTTCATCTCTTTCTTTATCTGTTTGTTCACGTAAGATGACATCATCCATATCTGCAAAATTTTTACATTTTTTGCATAGCCACATAGTCTGTTTTTCTGCTTCATGGTGTTCTGGTAATCGTCGACTGTTACATTGTTTGCAAAATAATGGCATAATGATACTGTAAGAATTGTTAACTTAAGCGTATTGGCTCTGAATTTCTTTTTGATTTTTTCTGATTCTTTTGCTGTGATAAATTACAACATCTTTAAGTTCACTGTCTTTATAGAATCAAAAGGTTCTATAGCATGGATAAAGAATGGTTAAGAGTAAAAAGCGGTAGGAGCAAAGGCTGTAAAGATTGCATTAATCATAGATGTATTCCAAGTAGTTGTACATGTGACTGCCATAAATGATTTTAAAATCAAATTGTTTATTGTAAAAAATTTGCTTTCCTTGGCATATTAGCACAAGCTAATTAGGATAATCTAATTTTCATACCGTTTAAATCCTATTTTATGCAAACTAATTCATGAAACAAGATTCATGCAGACGCTGTGGACATGAATTAGAAGTTAATACAAAATGTAAGATTTGTAATGAGGCAAATCAATTTTTTTGTCATGAATGTGGATACCTTACTGAAGAACAGATTCACTTCAAATGTATGATGATCAACATGGACAATTCATTGCTTTCAAATTAAAATACAGAAATAAATTATAGTTTATGGTTTATGATGTATGGCAAATAAAATTACTGCAAATGTACTAAAATCACAAAAAAATGATTTTGTAATAATTGATGTCCGAGAGTCTGATGAACTTGAAAATGGAAAAATTGAGAACTCTATCCACATGCCTTTGGGATTGAGCATTAGAAATGCAAAGAAAAAACAGATTGAAGATCTAAAGGACAAGAAAATCTGTACTTATTGTGGAACTGGTTATAGGGGAAACATTGCAGCTGATGAACTAGTAAAAGAAGGATTTAATGCAGTTACCTTGGAAGGTGGCTACCCTTCATGGAATCAATCCTAATTTTTATTCATTCCAAATTGGCTGTGTTTTTAGCCATTTAATTAAATCTCTATACAAATTACTTTTTTGCATATTTAGAACCCCAATCTCAAGATTGGTGGATGATTTTACGGTCTTTGTATAATTGTCATAAACTGCAAAAATAATTTTGTCCAAGAACATTTCATTTTGCATCTCTTTTTTAGCCAACTCTTCTGATTCTGTCATGGCAAAACTGGCAAATAGCACTCCGTCAACCCAGTAGGCATTTGCTGCTTCTAATGATGACATCATGCCGATTAGATCATCCAGATTAAGTTTAATCATGTCTCTAACGTATATTCTGTCATATGGTTTATGGACAAATTCTGTCATGATGTTTCAATTTGATATCTACTAATAAATTATGGAAATTTTATATCTGGTTTTTATGAAATTGCATTGTGAGTGAAAAATCTGAAGAATTATCCGAACATGATATGTTTGTAACTGAATTCCCAAAAAAAGGATTTGGGCTAGTTGATTATCTTCAAGGCAGGGTTCATTTTTCTTTAATGGATCAAATGAAACTGATGCACAAATCTGGAATGTCTCAAACTCAAATCAAAGAAACAATACTTGCAAGTGTATCTGAGATACTAGATAACTTTGAACCTGAATCAAAAAGTCCTTGATTCCATTTTTAAAGATTCTACCATGATTATCTTGTGACATTGACAATGACAATTAGCATGTGGCATATCCTTATACATTCTGTATTTGCATTCTTTCGTATGTTCTAACATTGTCAATTTGAGTAATCTTCAATATTTTCTTTTGAATTTAAAAATTTATTAATGAATTTTTTGTCGCATAAGGCCTGTAATTACGATGCTGATTTACATTCAAAATATTCTACGATTGCAGTATTGAGATCTTCAAGTATCTGCTGATCTGTAAAACCTGATTCTTCAAGTAGTTTCCAAGATTTTTCTATCTGTTCTTTAAGAACATACAGAGTTCTTTTGTCATCGCAGTGCATGTTTATCTAATTTGAAAATAGAATTTAATCTTTGAATTCTATATTGTTGACTCAGCAGGAATGGAAATCTTCTTTTTTGCAATTTTTACTGCTATTATGCCTGTAATTGCACTTGGTATACTCAACACTGCAAACCATATTGCCAAAGTTTCTGAAAATTCTGTAAGCAATGAGTATCCTGAGACTTCGCTGAATACATAAAATTGAATAAAAGACATTCCTACAAGAGGCATACTGTTTACAATAAATACTGCTCCTACTATTCCTCCTGCAATTTCTTCCTTGAATTTGTTGATTCTGATTTTATTATTCATTATTGCATCTCCGATAATCGCAGTAATCATAGGTACTACAAACCACGATATGAATCCCCAAAGATCTTCATTTGGTATCACATTTGCTGTAATGTTCATGATGATTAATCCTGCAACTGCCATACTTGCCCACCCAAACCCTTTCATTGATTTTACTGCTCCCCAAAAAATCAAAGTGCAAAAAAATGGTATTGTTATACCCAGAATAATTACTCCGGCGTATGGATCAGGATTTAGATTGATTGTTTCTCCATTGGAAATTGGTAAACCAAATTGAAATGCAAACGCAATCACAATAAACCATAATGCCGAAAATCCTACAGTCAATGATGGTTTTACTGCTTTGAAATTGTGTGGAGTCAACCTTGTCAATCCTACAATTATGCCGACTGACTGAATCAAAATACCTGTAATTAGTGTGAGATGTGTTGGACTAAGTAATCCATCCGTTCCAAATAGTTCGTGCCATAAATAATCTGAAGGCCCTGCAACAATTTGGATCATACTTCCAATGATGATTAATTTTAAACCCAACGCAAATGATTTATGGCGAATTTCTTTGTCCTTGCCAATAATTCCCAATGCTATGATTGCTGCAATCAATGATATTCCAACTCCTGAATACAGTACACCATGTGGAGGCGTAAAAAATGACTCAGGGGCTCCTATCGCATGACTAGTGATGTCCCAACTTCCGCCCCAAATCTCTAAAACACTACCAAATAATGATACGATTAAAACGATTAAAACAATCTTTGACGTTAATTTCATACAGCAAGACAAAAAAATTACTTTATGAATATTGTGAATTAAAAATTAAATCTTTGGAAATTCCTAAATCTGGTCACTGATGGTTTTAGATTTCTCTATTTTATACCAATGATTTGGATTGCAAATTGAATTAAAATTAGTTATTTTATTCATCTGAAACAAGCCATGAGAGGCCAATTGCTTCTCACCAGTTTAATTGATTGTTATTATCTTCATGTTTTCTTTTGGCAAAATTTCTATTTAATAACAATGAATGATTTATCAGTACGATTTCTTAGTACAAATTAGTAGTGATTCTTTATATTGAATTTGAATTATGATAGTTACCCGACCATACCTGGTGACGATTCAAATCCTAGATTCATTTTGAATCTCACCTTTTTAATTTTGAGAATTTACGGTTTTTTCGTAATAGTATTCTTGTTTCTTCAAATCTTTCTCAGAAATAATTCTGCATTTTCGAATTGGGACTAACCGTGAAATTTGTTCGTATGTATTCATATCCCTTACATCTGCAGCATATGCAATTTGCAACAGTGGTGATTTTTCTTCAATCATTGGTTTTGCTTGCTCATATCCTCCACTTTGCCTCATTCCTGTTCTAAATAATCCTAAATGGCTATTGTTTTTTGAAATTAATGGATCTTGATATACGCAAATTGCAAACTCGTCATTTTCTTTCTCAATAATTGTCAACCTGGTAAATTTATCACTCCATTCCTCGATTTCTTTAGCAATAGAAATTGCCTCTTTTTTATCCTCAAATACAGTGGATATGACTAACCTGTCTTTTTCATATGCCCATGATATTCCGTAGAAATTTTTTTTCCAATCAATATCTAATGACATACTTCTTATCAAAAAATTATCAAAATAATGCTTTCTAATTAATTTCCTATTTTGGTCTGATATTATGATAGAATCTTCGCACAACATCAAAATCTATATTGACTATGATTCTAACAGAAATCTCTGACACTTCTTTTGTGATTAAAAAATAATCTATGGTACATTAATGGGCATCCTTTCACAATTACACTCATCTCTTTTTCCACAGTATGGACAATTGCAATCACAATATAGCAATGCCTGATTACACGAGTCACATTTTGTGTATTCTGCAAAATCTTCTCTCATGTTGTATATTTGTAAAAATCATTGATAAGTGTCCTTTTGAAAAATCTGAATATTAATTATCTTTTTTCTTTCAAATTAAACAAATGTTTGAAGAATATCTGATTCTTTTTTTATATCTCAAGCCTGTATGATTATTGACGCCTTCGATTAGTGGTCTCGGCATGCTATAAATGACTGCTATTCCAAGACGTTGATTAATGTTTCTTCAATAGTGCGTCTTGAGGAGATTTATCTTTATTTGCCTCCCAATGCCAATTATGATGTTTTTTCCAATGGGATTCTAATTCTTCAGTTGTAGGTTCTTTTCCTAAAGGAGTACCACATAATTTACACTGAATCATTTTTTACCTCTTTATGTTTTTTCTTTTTTGATTTTAAAATTGGATGACATTGTACAGGTAAATTATCATCATTCATAATTCAATTATAAATTAAATTTAAATTAAGAGTTTGCTTTTTGTGCTGGCTTTTTTTTAGAATGTTTTTTCGTTTCTCTTGATTTGACTCTTTTTCTTTTTCTTTCTAAATCTAAAATTGAATATGTCTTTCCAGTTTCACAAAGTTTCATTTCTCCAGAATATTCGTCATGAATTGAATCAAATAATCCACTTGAAAGTAATTCTCCCACAATACCCCATGCCATGTCTTCAGAAATTTCAAATTTGTATGATATGGTTGAAACTTTTGTAAAATAACCATTTTTAGAATTTCTTAAAACAAATTGCTCGACTTTTTGCTCTGTAGTCAAACTGGGTTCTCTTTTTTTGAAATTTCTGTATGGTTTTCTTTCTGACATTATTATCCTATTTTCTTGTTTTATTCCTTAGCATTAAGTGTGTCCGGATCATTGTTACCTGGCATATATTTGTCTCCTAACTTGTTTTTCATTTCCTCATCAAACTCTTCTTGTAATCTGGTGAGATAGATTTCTGCTTCTGTTTCATCTTCTGGAATTCCTGTGTCTATATCGAAATTAAATCCTGTTGCCAAATGATAAAATTCTTCAAAAAATTCCTTACAGTCTATCACATCTGCTTTTTCATCAATTATTGTTACTAAGCAATCATTTTCCATTCTAAAATTAAGGCAAATTTCTTCTTCTATCATTACATCTACTATGACTGACATAAGATACGCAACGAATTTTTTCTCTAATTTTCCCTTGCCTTTATTTGCAATCCATAACTCTTTTCCCTCTAAAAAATTCTCAAATGTTCTAACGATCATGCCTCGAATTTCTGAATCCTGATATGATAATTTAGATTTCCATGATTCAAATTTTCCTGGTTCTGCATATGCTGCATCAAATGTAAGTTCTTCATTAATTTGTTCAAATTCCCAAATTTCCTTATTGGTCCACATTGGTGAGAATTCTGCAATTAGATTTCTTGTAGTCAGATTCAATAAAATTCCTATTCTTCTCTATAGTTTATTCTTATCTTGATCAGTTACTTATTCCTGATTTCAGAAATTCAAGTGTGCATTCTGCTAATTCTTTACTTGAATGTTTTTTTATGTCATGTTTACAGTTTGGACAAATACCTGTTTCTTCTTCAGATAATCCTCCTCCTACTTGTTTCATACAACATTCCATTAATTCATCTGTTGAATGAGATTCCATTGCAAGCTTACATGTGGGACATTCAGTCAAATTGATATAGTTTAATGAAAATTACATTATTAATAAATTATATTTAATTCAAGATTAACTCTTGTGTGAATAATCAAGAAAAATTTCAAAATAAATTACTTTGTACTTGTAATGAAAATGTCTATTTTGAGATTATTGGCGATATAGAATGTGATTGGGGAAACCATGTTGTTATTCAATGTCCTAAATGTGAAGAATTGTTTTCAGTGGATTGTGAATGTCCTGCGTTTCAAAACATTTCAAATCTGTTAAAAAATAACCCTTCTTTGTTTTCTAATTCAGAAAAATTAGATTATATGAAAAATTCTCATCCAAAATAAAAGTTACTCATGAATAAAATCAGCAATTAATATTGAACAATAAAATCCTCTGATTAAAAAATTAATCAGATTTTAAATTGTATTGTCTATAATTTTGAAATCTTTTCTTAACTGAATAATAAAACCAATCCTATGACTAATGCAGTTACTGAAATTCCCATCCATATGTAAAATTTTGTCATCATCAATATCCTTTATTTTTATCGAAATTAATAGTTTGGAATTAAGAAAGCAAGCAAGTTTTCTATCCATTTTCATCGACCCTTTGGGGGTTACGTGTGGATACCAAACCCGCAAACACCTTGCTTTCGTAATTCTTACTGCTTGATGTCTTCAAAAATTCTTAAAATAAAACATGTCTTGAATTCTTATCAAAAAGGGTTGAAAAAATGATCCATTTCCAATTCTTGATATGTCCGAACCTGTGATTTTATAAATGTCAGGGTTGCCTGAATCTGTATGCCTAATACTGCAAACTAATCTCAAATCACACACGAATAATTTTATTCTCAATGAGCTAGACTTTGGCATGGCTGATAACACATTGCAATGGTCTCCTGATTTTGCTTTAAAATGGTCTGACTTTCAAGCCGAATCCAATCCTGCAGTTTTTGAGGATTCTCACAGTGTCATAAAATACAGATTTACTTGGACTGTAAATTCTGAAAAAATTGATGATCAGATCGTTTTTCTTATTGAGGATATTCGCCTTTTTGCCGAGTTTAATCCCTTGCTCTCTTGGGTGAGATTATCTGCAGCCACTGATTTGTTACTACATCACGAACAAGGAAATTTTGACCTTGCTGAATTGATTAAAAATGAAAACATGTTCAAATTACAAGAACAATTCAACGGAAAATATTTTCCGACTAGAGGCAAAAATGAAGAACAAAGAAGACAGTTTGCAAAAGAAGATTCTGGAAAAATGATTAATGCAGAGGTAGAAAAATTACAACAATTATACGATGAAAAATCTTTACAATATCACAAGGAAACAAATTATGGTGTTGATACTAAACGCCAATTTGAGTATGATTTGACGTTTAAACAATTAAGACAATAATTTGCATTGCCGTCTGATTTCTTATATGCTTACCTTATAATTTTAGTTATGGAAACTGCAAAAATTCCAAAATTCAAGTGGTCTGAACTGTCTGATCTTAATTCTGGGCACACTCCAAATGAATGGGGGATGAAAAAAAGAAAATCAAATCAATTCAAATGTGTCATATACTGTATCTTGGGATGATTAAGTTCTATTTTCAATTATTTTATTTTCAGGAATTGAATTAATGTAATTTACTAAACTTCTATAATATTTTAAATGAAATTCCAAATCTCTGATTTCTGTTTGTTTTAATTCTTCAAGTTCTGGACCGAAATCTGTATTGTTTGTTTGTATGTGGTTTAGTGTAGTTTCATTAACCTCAATCATGTGAAAAAGACTATGTAATACTTCTCCTTTGGTAAGTGTTCTGTCGCATGATTTTTGTAATATTTTTTCAACCCAATCCATACTTCATGCTAAAATAATTCTTATATCCACTCCAGAATTGGAAAAAGTCTTACCTTTACTCTATTTTTTTTGTCTATTCTAAAACGTTTATTTTTTTTGAGCCTGTTTTTTCCTATCCATTACTTCCTTGTTTCGTTCGATATCTGAATGCACTTCGACATGTTCGTATAGTTCTTCTTTTGATTGAAATAATTGTTCACAGTAATAACATTGATGCATTGCTGTAATACGGATATCTAAGATAAATTGCTTTACTTGAAGAATTCAAAACTCATTCCTAGATTACTCTTCTAAATTTAATATCTAAGAATTTTGAAAATAATATGGTTGATAATCTAAAGTAGACTATCTACCATTTTCTGCTTTAACTTTTGCTGCAAGATCTCCGAAAGGATCCTCGTGCCATTGCTCTTTGTTCAATTTGACCATTCCTAATTCTGATTCAAAGACCCCTTGTTCTGCAGCTGGTGCCCGTACTGCATCATCTCGAAGATAATTCTCTTGGTTATCGTGTGCATAAACCATTATTCCTGCTAATGCAGCTACTCCGATTGCAATACCGGCATATATTATTGCGTTTGACATGAAAATCCATGGTGATTTTTTATATTAATCAAGTAAGACTACATTGCAATGCAGTGTAATTCTTAGTGTGTCTCAATTTTGATCTCTGAGTTACATCTGGGAATCTCTCCAGTCTCTTTCTTGAATTCTTCAATCAATCTTAATTGCACCTCTTTTGGATTTTCATCAAATATTCTCTGGTACAGTGAAGTTTTTTGCATACATTCACTTCCATCAAATTCCGTATTCACATAATTTGCAAATGTTTCTTCTAGATTGTCTGTATATCCAATGTATATTGGATCTTTTTTTCTATTATACAGAACATATACTCCTGGACTTGGTTTAACATATTGTGCACTATCTGTCCATACTCGCATTTTGTCATCTAATAATTCCATATCTTATCTTGTTGATACTAGATATTAAACAAGTTTCTCTTTTTGATATCAAGTACCATCAATCCTTATATTGATAATATAATGACAAGTTCAAAAATGAATTCAATGAGACGGGAATAGACAAGCTTAAGTTAACTCAGAATTTAGAGAAACATGATTCCCAAAGGAGGCATACCTGGAATATGTGAAGATTGCAGGGAACACATAACATATTCTAAAAAGTCCATGCAAAGTCATTCAGAATTATTGAAAAAACATCGATGTCCAAAGTGTGGACATTTTGCATTAAAAACACTGAGCACCGATTTGTGATTATCATGTGATTTCTTAACAATTTTGAAAATTCGTGTCAAAGGAGAGAATGACGTCTCGACGCTCTTTTCTCTCACTTACACTAATCTAGTATAACGAAATTTGTATTTAAGATCATGTGTGTTCTAAATTCTGATGTATAAATATGGTCTAGTGAATTTCAAGATAATGTCCACAATTATGAAATCTAAATTAAAATTCCTTCTAATTCTCCCCCTACTTGCAGGGATAATTTATTTTGGAACTAGTGTATCTGATTTTGACATATTGGAAAGTATGGATACGCAAAAATGGATGTTAGAGCAATTTGCAATAAACTATGAAGCAATGATGATTGCATGTAGTAAAGATAATCTTGATCCTGAAGAACTACAATCATGTCTTGATGCATTTGTCGAAGTAAAAGAATTCTGTGCAACTCAGAATGCGGATCAATGTGGAGATGAAAACATGGATCAATTGGAACAGAAATTGTTAGATATTTAACGTCCTTATTTTTTCATGTTTTAATTCATAATGTCAAATTATGGAAAACTACCATCATCTAGTAATTCTTTGTAAATTGTTTTTTCTAAACGTGTTTCTGCTGCCCCGCATTTACTGCACATCCCTGTATCTTCTGGGTTTGTTTTCTTTTTCTTTTCACATTCCACGCATTTGTGAATCCCTTTTTTGAATCCCATGTTGATTTTTTTAATATTGATAATAACTATATTTGGAATTTTTGATCGATGATCTTTTTTAAAGAAAACCTAGACATTGAATTGGTTACAAATACAATGATATCACGAGAACCTTCATGCTTTTAATATTGAACATGAAGAGATGTAATCCTGTCTTTATTAGAAAAATTTCCAGATCAATTCACACCTAGAGATATTCAAAAAGAAATTTTATCACAAATTGAAGAAAAATTAAAGTCTGGATTCAAAAAAATCATTCTGTGTGCTCCAACAGGAGTTGGCAAATCTCTTGTAGGGGCAACTGTTTCTAATTATTTTGATAGTTCTTTTACGGTCACTGCATCAAAACACCTTCAAGATCAATACATCAAAGACATTCCGTTTTTAAAACCTGTAAAAGGAAAACAAAATTTTCCTTGTCTAAAATTAATGGCTTCAGAAAAAGTTGACAATGAAAGAAGAGCGATGAGATGGGGGTTAACTTGTGATAAGGGTGAATGCCAGGAAAGAGTCAACAAAAATGGAAAAGAAGTCTTTGAAGTTTGCAAATTCAAGCCTACCATAAATCAGGTTGAAGAAAATACTCAGGATTCCCCTTCTTGTCATTATTATATGCAAAAGTACGATGCCCTAGTTTCAAAACACTCTCTTTGGAATTATCATGCATTTTTTACTATCATGAAATTTAACAAAAAACTCTTTGAAGAATACCTTGATAGAAAAATAACTGTATTTGATGAGGCTCACAAAATTGAAGACCAAATAATTCAGTTTGTTGGATTTGATATTTTTAGTGGTCAAATAGATGAATGTAATCTCAATTCAGAAAAATATGATTTCACTGATTTAGATTCAATGATACAGCTAACTGACGATATGGCTTTTTCTTATGCCAAAAAAATAAAAGATATCAAAGAAAGTGCTGCATTTCAAAATAATCCTGATTATGAATTGATTACAGGATTGGAGCGCAGACATGACAGATCTACCCAAGCAAAAATCGACATTATGTCTGACAAGGATAATTTTATTGTAAATAATCCTGTCAAAGATTTGAATGGTAATTTCAGAATAATTTCTGTAAAACCTATAGATGTTTCAAAGTTTGCAAATTCGTTTTTTGAAACGGAATATCAGATTTTCATGTCTGCCACTATAGACAAATCCAGTTTTTGTGAAAACATGGGATTGAGACAAGATGATGTTGCATTTGTTGATACCCAAAAATCTCCATTTCCAATAGAAAATAGAAGCATTGAACTTCTTAACATTAGAAGATTAAGTTATGGTTCTACTGAAGAGGATGAACTTGAAGTAATTAAAACGATTGACCGAATTATGGATGAGCATTCTGATGAACGAGGATTGATTTTAACTTCATCTATCCCTCGCTGTCAAAAAATTATTAGATATCTGTCTCATAAAAACACTCAAAGAATCAGAATTTGTCACAGTAAAAACAAAGATGGGAAAACACAAGATGAGGTAATCTCAGAACATGCTACTGATCCTACAGGCGTTTTGCTTTCTTCTTCATTATGGGAAGGAGTTGATCTGAAAGATGATTTGTCCAGATTCCAGATCATCGCCAAGGTTCCATATCCAAACTACACTGAAAAAAGAACAAGGGCAAAAATGGATAAATTTCCTTTGTGGTATACCTCCCAAACTCTTACAAAAATATTGCAAGGATTTGGTCGTTCGATTAGAAGTGAAGATGACTGGGCAAAAACATATGTTTTGGATACTGCAGTAAACAATGTATTTTTTAAAGGACAACAAATGATTCCAAAGGCATACTATGATGTTTTAGGAATGGACAATGTTTGAACAATTACTTTCTATCTGCACAAGCACATCTGACATATACCATTTTGAATTCCCCATTTGTTTTTACATTGTGTGACATTGGTTTTCTGCATTGTTGACATTCTGTAAATCCAAAATACTCTTCTACTTTGATTAATTTGTAGTCCCAAGATTTCTTCTCTTCATTCCAAAAAACAGAATTTATTTCTGATGGGCCTTCCATGTTTTATTGAAACTATTTTCATTAATTAATTTTCTATGGGTTTAGATTTTTGAAATCTAGACATTTTTGATCAAACTCATTCAGGTATTTTTTTGCATTAATATGAGAGTCAATCACGTATATCTCACATGTTTCTGAATCAATTAACTGAGATGCGTTGTTGCTATTTGTCACAACCTGTAATGCAAGGATGCTGACCAATGCGATTATTACAATAATGGCAAATTTGCTTGAGTAAATATCCATAATTATTATTCAGTGATTTTTAACTCAACTATAATCCTTGGGTAAATTCTTGATACACTTAACCTGTAGTAGGCCAAAGTATACAAAAAAGTAAACCTGTTCGCACTAAATTTTGTTTTTTAAAAAATATAAAAAATTAGATTATTTTTCTAAGCATGATTTGCATAATTTTTCATTAATCATGCTATTTTTTGGAATAAATTCATTTTTACAATTTGTACATACATTAAGTAACCTTAGTCCCTTGATTGTGCTTTGATTGTTTTTGGTATTAATTTTTAGTTCATTTGACTTTTCAATAGATTTTGAACTATCACTCATTCCTCTAATTACATCATCTAATTTGTTGATATCTTCTACTGATAGTTGTATCTTAAACTCCTTATCTCTAGACATCTTATCTCTTTTCTTAACATCCAAATTAAATTAATGTATAAAATAAATCCAATTTCATTTTAAATTCTTGTATTTTGTTTCTTATTGAAACTATACTAGTTCTTGCAGACTCATATATTGCAACGACTAGACGTGTTTTCATTTTTTGGCAGATGAATTTTTTCATGTTCTCGAACCTTATCAAAAGTATATGATGTTCCTTCCCATTGAAAACTACATTTGGCACAATTGTATTTCACTTTGTATTGCCTTCTTGTTTCTTTTCAGATTCTTTGACTGCATTTACATTGTCTGTGGTATTTGTTTTACAAGAACCAACTCTCATTTTTTCAATTATTTTTTTAAACATGCTGTTATTTGATTCTCTATGGTATATACTGACGTATTTGACAAATTTCATGCCTGAATATCTATAGATTTTTCATTTTTCTATAATGATATTACATTAGTATATATTGCGTGTGTCTATCTATATAGACATGACAAATCAAGAAAATAACCCAACAACAGTTGTCGCTGACGACAAGAAAAAAGAAGAGCCAAAAAAAGAAGAAGCTCCTCCAAAATCTGACAAATAGATATCACCTTTCCCTTCTTTTCTAGGGTGATTATGTAACAAGAAATAGAAATAATTTAGATTCAAATCCTAGATGTTTGAACCCTGTTGGAATTAAAACTACAAAGGTATACATGAACGATAGGGAAATAATTGATATGACTAAGAAATTACCTCATGGACATAACATTGGTGGCGGCAATAGACAGAAAAGACGTCAAGAGTTTAAAAAAAATAAATCTAATTAGAATTAGCGATTTTTGTTAGAATATTTTTTCATTTTTGCAATAGTGTTTTGATGATGCTTTTGTCCTGATTAATCCTCAAAAACTGATCACTGGAATCAAAGTATGATCAATAGAAACGTTAGAGAAGACCTGTAGTAGACAACAGTAATTTCATAAACAAAAGTTATTTTTTCTTTCTGTTATCTCTGATGTATATTGTAGATCGTGATCTATAAAGCTTGTGGATATATTGTTCATCTATGGGTTTGCAGATGTGATTGCCCCATGTGCTGCCGAGCCTACAAGTGTTGCATATTTTGCAAGTGCACCTGATGTGTAATTGGGCTTTGGTTTTTTCCATTCGAGTCTCCTTTTTGCCAATTCTTCTTCTGAAACATGAAGATCAATT
>NZ_JAOULD010000088.1 GCF_029882185.1 Candidatus Nitrosopumilus sp.
AATCCAATGTGGATCCAAAAATGGGTAATCTGGAAATTCAGGTACGGAATATACACTTGATTTTGTCAAATTGTTGTATTCGGTTGGGGCTTTCCAATACTCTCCTCTAAAATGAACATCAGTGAAATTTTTTGCTATGCCTACATTGTGTGCAATGTCTACTGCCTCTCCTCCTGCAACATTAATCAGAAATTTTGCTTTGATCTCATGTTCTCCATTTAATGTAATTGACCACTTGCCATTTTCTTTTTTTATTTTTGTTACTTTTGTGTCTAGAAGAAACTTTGTTCCTTCATTCTTACTGTCTTTCATTATTGCATCTGTGAATATGGAATAATCTGTAGATGCATCTCTGTATACACAAAGTGCAGATTCACATTTTATTTCAGGTTCTATTTTTTTAAATTCTTCTTTGTCAATCAGTTTGATGTCTTTTTCTTCCAGCCCGTTTTGCTTTCCCCATTTGAGATATTTCTCAAGTACTTTGATTCCTTTTTTATCTACAGCAACTTCGATTACTCCGTCTTTTTTAAACGGCAATTCTCTTAATTTTGCATATTCTTCCCACATTTCATAACCATGAAAAGCAGCTTTTGCAAACAGTTTTTTCTTTTCTGGATTGTACAGGTATGGAGCGTGAACTTTTCCTGTGTTTCTTCCACTAGTATGAAATGCAACTTTGTGAGCTTGCTCAATTACTGCAATTTTTTTTGATTTGTTTAACGCTGTTAGAAAATATGATAATGAAGTTCCTAGAATTCCTCCTCCGATAATTACTATGTCAAAATTATGTACCACGACTTTTCATTGTTAGTTGGTTTTCCTTGATAATAAATCAAATCTGTAACAATCAAGATTAATATCCAATAAAATCTCAATTCTTCTTATGTTACCTGATAAATGTTCAGTGAAGGAAGATGGAAAAGCATGTGTGAATCCTCCTGAATTTATTGTATCTATCATTTCAGGAAATGATGAATATATGGTAGGCTTGACTTGTCATAAGCATAAACAAATTGTATCCGGAAAAATAGGCATTTTGCAAAATGAAGGTAAGATGCATGATGGAAAAGTTAGTTTTTCACCTGTAAAGGCAGTGGGCACTGACTGTGTTCATGGTGATTCTGATGATTTTGTTCAAATTGACATGAATCGCTCAAAAAACTGAAATAACTTCAATTTCAATGTTTTGTGATGCTTTTAGAATTATTATCTGATTTAGTCAATATCGATGACGTACTGCTAATTGTAAAAAATAGTGGTGCTGTAAGTGAGATTCGAAGTCCACTCAGCATCAGACAAAAAGAAAAATGGATTACTATTGGTGATAATGATGGTCCTGTACATCTTCATGTTAATTCAGAACTGATAAAATCTGCAGAGTTTATAGAGGAAGAAAAACCAGAACGTAAAAGCTTTAGTGTTCATTTCCTTGATGAACATGGAGACAGAATCATGGCGGTATTTTTCACAAAAATGTATGATGATTCTAAACATCTAATTCCTAAAAGACAAATAATTTACGATCAATTAAAACAAAAATTTACTTCTAAAATTCAATTTTAAAAAAAACCTTGCCTGAAAAAGACAAGGAAAAAATCTTTTATTCCTGAGACTCTTTCTTTTTCTTATCTTTTTCAGTTTGTAGTTTAGCTAACTCTAATTCTTCATTTGTATGCTTGAATTTTTTCATTCTGATTTTATGTCATGATTTAGATATAAAAACTGCACATGTTCCTAGAGTCTAATCTATGCGTGAAAGTCAATACCCTACAGAGTAGATTGGCTTTTTTCCTTCTATTCCAAGATCTAGATTTTTTACCGTAATTTCTGCCATTTTGGCTCTTGTCTCTATTGACGAGCTTCCTATGTGGGGAGCAAGTACAATATTTGATAATTCTACAAAAGGATGTTTTTTACTGATTGGCTCTGACTCAAACACATCTAATCCTGCACCTGCGATAACTTTTTTCTTCAAAGCAATGGCAAGATCTTTTTCATTTATCACTTTTCCCCTTGACGTATTGATTAGAAATGCAGTTTTTTTCATTTTTGTCAAAATTTCCATATCAAATAACTTGTCTGTTTCTTTTGTATGGGGTACATGGATTGAAACAAAATCACTTTCTGTAATTAGTTTTTCAAACGAAACAAACTTTGCATTCAGTGATTTTTCTTTAGATTTTGAAACATGTTTTCTATTGTGGTATACTATTCTCATATCAAATGCCTTTGCTCTTTTAGCCAGTGTGCTTCCAATTCTGCCCAATCCTAAAATCCCTAATGTCTTGCCCTGAAGATCTACACCTACATAATCAAATGCACCAAAGATTTCCCTCCATTTCCCACTTCGAATAATTCTGTCTCCTTCTGAAACTCTTCTTGAGATATCTAGTAACAATGAAAATGCAAGGTCTGCTGTTGCATCTGTTAGCACATCTGGTGTGTATCCTACACGAATTTTCTTTTTCTTGGCATATTCTGTATCTATATGATCAAATCCTACACTGTAGGTACTTATCACTTTAAGATTTTCGGCACAATCAATAATCTCTCTGTCTATTTTATCATATGGAAAACATACGAGTCCGTCAATATCTTTAATCTTTGATCGCAACTTTGTTTTCGGCATGGGGATTTTACCCGAATGAATTTCAATCTGGTATCTCTTTTTCAATTCTTTTAGTGCAAAATCGTGCAAAGTTCTTGTCAGAAAGACTTTTTTCATCAGTCTTGACATTCATCTCAAACCATTTATACGATTTCTTTGTAATTCTTGCATGTCTTCTAAAGTTGAAGAAGAGGAAGAATTTGCTATTTGTGTAGAATGTGGAAATTCGATTGAAAAATGTGTCTGTGTATGTCCTTATTGTGGTGAACGTGATAAATGTGAGTGTGCATTGTTTGATGCAGCCACTGGTGGTTAGAAGAAATGAACTATCATACTATTAA